>DASSNA010000313.1:0-5578 GCA_035688445.1 Solirubrobacterales bacterium
GGGAAGGTGGCGCTGGTCACCGGCGCCGGTGGCGCCCTGGGCGGCGCGGTCGCCCGCGCCATCGGCAGCGAGGGGGCGACCGTGGCTCTTGGCTACCGCTCCTCGGAAGACTCGGAGCGGGAGAACCTCGCGGCGGTTGAAGCGGCCGGCTCGAAGGGGCATATCGCCCAACTCGAGGTCACCGATGACGGATCAGTTGAGCGTTTCGTCGCCGGGGTAGCTGAGCGCTACGGCCGCATCGACGTCGTCGTCAATGCCGCCGGCCGGATCGATCCCGCCGACGCAGTCCGCTTCGCCGACTCGAAGGCCGAGGAGTTCGCGAAGCTGCTCGACATCGACCTGATCGGCACCTTCCGCGTCTGCCAGGCCGCGCTCCCACACCTGAAGGCCAGCGGCAACGGGGCGATCGTCAACTTCTCCGGCTCCTATGGCAACGGGACCAACCAGGAGAACGTGGTCAACTCGGTAGCCGTCACCTATTGCGCCGCCAAGGGCGGCGTGCGCGCCTTCACCTCGGCCCTAGCGCGCGACCTGGCGCCGGAGGTTCGGGTCAACGCGATCGCGCCCGGCCCGATCGAAGCGAACTGGGAGGACGACTGGGAAATCCCGGAGGAGCACTTAGACGAAGCCCTGGCGATGACCCCGCTGGGCCGGATGGGCAAGCCGGAGGAGATCGCCGAAACGGTACTTTACCTCGCCTCCGATGGAGGCGGCTACACGACCGGCCAGGTGCTCGAGGTGAGCGGCGGCTGGATACTGGACGGATGAGGAGGAGGCCATGACCGAGCTCGACGTTGACCTCAGCGCCCTACTTCCCCCGGATCTGCCGGACGGGAGAGAGGCGGTCGAAGAGGGAAAGGCGATGGCCTCCGGGTTGGAGCGAGCCCGCTCCCTCTACTGCGAGGAGAAGGGCGTTGGCTCCGAGCGGGAGTGGCGCGAACGGGCGCGGGAGCGGGGCATCCCCTGTACCTGCATGAACATCGGCCTTGCGACCTGGGCCGACACCCGCGAGGCACTGGGGCTGATCTACGAAGACGCGCTCTCGCGCGGAGTGCAGCCACCTGATCGTTTCAACTTGATCGCCGAGCGTCGCATGGGCTTGCCCAAAGACAAGCGCGCCGAAGCGCCCCAGGAAACCGGCCCGGTGATGATGACGGAGCAGGACTGGTGGGAGTTGACGCACACCGTGCCGATCCAGCCCGAGGCGGCCGACAACTCGATCGGCGGGCCTGGGTCGGTCGAAAACGCCGTCGACGCGCTACGGGCGGGAGTGACGACGATCGGGGTCCTCTCGCAGTACTCGTGGCGCTGGCCCTACTGGGACGACGAAATCACCCAGACGACCGCGACGCTGCAGGCGGCTGGCCTACTCGCCGCCTTCAAGGACGAGGGCGTCGTCTTTGACTCCTACCTCGAGGACGGCTACCCCGGCGTCTTCCACGACTACGCGAACTACATCGGCTGGGCGATGGTCGAGCGCTACATCAGCGAAGAGCTGATCGGCGCCGCCTACTCCCCTTCCTGGGGCGGCCTGACCCAGAACCCGATGATCAAGTCGGCGGTGACGCTAGCCCTCTACGCCGTCAATCCCGACCGGGTCCCGCTCTCCTATGTCCAGGGCGACACGATCGGCAACACCACCGACTTCGACGCCAACATGGCGGTGCTCAACACCGACGTCCTCTTCACCAAGATGACCGACCTGCGCTACCGACTTGGCGCCGCGCCGATCGCCGTCCCCGTCACCGAGACCGAGCGCATCCCCACCTGGCAGGAGGTGGCGACGGTGCAGACGATCAGCCGCCGGCTCGAGGACTACGTGCCGATGGTCGAGCCGGTCGTCGACTGGGCGCAGATCGAGGCCCTGCGCGACGAGCTCGTCCGCGGCGGCAAAGCCTTCTACGAGGCTGCGATCACCGGCCTTTCCAGCGCCGGCATTGACGTCCGTGACCCGGCGCAGCTCCTGCTCGTCCTCAAACGGCTCGGCTCGACCCGCTGCGAGGAACTCTTCGGCGCCGGCAGGCCCGACCCCGAGTTCCCGCGGGGCCGTCAGCCGGTGCTCCAGACCGACCTGGTGCGGAGCACGATGGAAGAGCGCGAGCGGCTCCTTGCGGAGCTGCAACAGCGCGGCGAGGAGGAGCCGATCCGGGGGATGAAGGTCCTCGTTACCTCAACCGACGTGCACGAGTTCGCCGAGTTCCTGCTTACCTCCTCGCTTGCTGCGGCCGGGACCGAGGTGATCGATTTCGGCATCAACCGGGACCCTGAGGACATCGTCAAAGCGGTGATTGAGACCGATGCCGACGCGGTTGTAATCACCACCCACAACGGCGTCGCTCGCTCCTTCGGCCGCCGCTTGATGGAGGAGCTGCGAAGCGCCGGTGTCGACTCGCTCCCCGTCTTTATGGGGGGAGTGCTGAACGAGGACGTCGACGGTTCCGAGATTCCGATCGATGTCAGCGCCGACCTCAACTCAAACGGGATCGAGACCCCGGGCACGATCGACCGCCTGATCGACGCGCTGATTGAGCGCCGCGGCGGCGTCCCGGTTTAGGCGCCCGTGGGCGTCGTCGCACTGGCCGACTTCGGCAGCACCTACACCAAGGTCAGGCTGGTCGACCGGGAGGAGGGGAGGCTGCTCTCCCGCGCCGAGGCGCCGACCAGCATCGGCACCGATCTGATCGACGGTTACGGGGCTGCGCTGGAGTTGGCCAAGAGCTCGCTGGGGGGGAAGGTCGAGATCGAGGAGGAGATCGCCGCCTCCAGTGCGGGCGGGGGATTGCAGGTGGCCGCGGTGGGACTGGTTGCCGATCTCACCGCGGCGGCTGCCCGACAGGCCGCCCTCAACGCCGGCGCCCGCCTCTCGGCGGTCCTCGCCGGCACTTTGGAGGAGGAGGAGCTGTCGCAGTTGCGGGCGCCGCGACCCGAGATCGTTCTCTTCGCCGGCGGCACCGACGGCGGCCAGGCCGAGCTGGTGCTGGAGAACGCCCGCCGCCTTGCCACCGCCGAATTGGGCGGCCACGTCGTGGTCGCCTGCAACTCGGAAGTGGCCGAGGAGGTTGCGGGGCTGCTGCGTGCCGCCGGCTCTGAGGCCACGGTGGCGGCGAACGTGATGCCGAACTTGGGGCAGCTGGAGATCGAATCCGCCCGCGAGGCGATCCTCAGCGCCTTCCTCGAGCACGTGATCGGCGGCAAGGGCCTCAGCGCCAGCCCCGCCTTCGAGCAGATGGTGAGGATGCCGACCCCGGAGGCCGTGCTGGTGGCCACCCGTTTGCTTTCTCGCGGTAGCGGCGGCGAGCCCGGGGTGGGGGACGTGATGGTGGTCGACGTCGGGGGGGCGACCACCGACGTCCACTCCGATCGCGCGACGGAGGTCGCCACCCCCGGCATCGAGGAGCCGTTGCTGCCGGCGCCGCCGACGCTGCGCACGGTCGAGGGGGACCTTGGCTTGCGCGCGGGCGCGCCGGGCGTTCTCGATGCCGATGGACGCTGGATTCGAGAACAGCTCGATGCTGGCGAGGAATCTATTAGACAGCATGTCTCATACCGATCCGAGCATCCAGAGTGGCTGCCAGAAGACTCAGCGGGTACCGATTTTGATGGTGCCCTCGCGGTCGGCTGTGCGACCCACGCCGTCACCCGCCACTGCGGGACGATGCTGCTCAGTCGGGGGGAAGGGGGCCCGCCGACGCTGGTGCGCGACGGTCCTGACCTGCGCGAGGTGAAGAAGGTTCTCGGCACTGGAGGGGTGTTCGCGCACCGAAAAGATGGCCAGGAGATCCTCCGGCGCGCCCTCGAGCGGCGCGCTTCGCGCTCGCTCTCGCCTCGTGATCCTGAACTGCGGGTGGACGCCAGCTACATTCTCGCCGCCGCCGGCTTGCTCGCGAGCCTCGATCCCGAGGCGGCCGTACGATTGCTGCGCCGCGAATTGGGATAGGTCAAAAACTAGACAGTGTGACCAAATTATTAAGAGGGCCGCACCGCCAGTCATCCTCCTGATCCCGCATCATTCCCGTAGGGAGCAGAGGGAGAAGATGTTCAAACGGCGCCAGAAGCAAAGTCTCACCCGCCTCTTTTATGCGGGGGATATCCACGGCTCACGGGTGTGCTGGAAGAAGTTCGTTAACGCAGCCGCCCACTATCCGGCCGACGCCCTGGTGATGGGCGGTGACCTGACCGGCAAGGCCCTGGTGCCAATCGTCCGCCACGGTGACGGCTCCTACAGCGCCCAGGTGATCGGCGAGCAGCGGATCGCCCACAGCGCCGAGGAGCTCGACCAGATGCAGCAGGCGATCTCAACCAACGGGATGTATCCGCTGATCGTCGACCCGGCGGAAGCGCAGTTGCTGGCCGAGGACACGTCCCGCCGCGAAGAGGCATTTGAAGCGGTGCTGCTCGACGAGTTGCGGGTGTGGGTGCAGTTTGCTGATGAGCGCTTAGGCGGGACCGACGTCTGCGCCTACGTGATCCCCGGTAACGACGACCCTTGGTCAATTGACGAGGTACTCGCCTCGGGGACCGCTGTCGACGCCTGCGATGAGGCAGTGCGGCAGCTGGGGCCGCACGAGATGATCTCCTTCGGCTACTCCAACCGCACCCCGTGGAAGACCCCGCGTGAGCTCGATGAAGAGGAGATCTACGCGCGGCTGAAGCGGCTTTGTGACCAGCTCGAGATGCCGCGGCGGGCGATCTTCAACATCCACGTTCCGCCCTATGAGAGCAGCCTCGACACCGCCTACGAGGTCGACGAGGAATTGCGCTACGTGACCAAGGGTGGGCGTCCCCACGAGGTTCCAACGGGGAGCCTCGCGGTGCGACAGGTGATCGAGGAGACGCAGCCGCTGCTCAGCCTGCATGGCCATATCCACGAGAGCAAGGGTGTGACGAGAATCGGCCGAACTGTGGCAATCAACCCCGGTTCCGATTACGGTAGCGGCCACTTAGATGGCTGTCTGGTGCACTTGGCGCCAGACCGCGTGGTCAACCAGTACTTGGTGTCGGGTTAAACGGGATCGAATGAAAGGGAGAGAATGACCGAGTTGGGGGAGAGTCCGGTATCCGCAGCACCACCGCCGCAGGGGACCTACGCCCGCAAAGCCACTGGCCTGGTGCGGGAAGTGTCTCCGTTTTCGACCTTCGTCTTCAACATGGCGGGGCAGCCGACCGCGATTTTCCTCGCCGTCTCGATCTTCTTCACCCTTGGGTTGTTCCCGGGGGGTTCGATCTGGCTCGGCTTCGCGATGGCGGCGGTTGCGGCGGTAATCATCTGCACCTGTTACGGGCTCTTCACCTCGGCGATCCCGCGCAGCGGCGGTGACTACGTCCTCGTCGGCCGCATCACCCATCCGGTGATCGGGCTGGTCTCATCTTTCTTCTGGACCTCCGGGGTGATCCTCTCGATCGCATTTGTGGCGCTGGCTTTCGTCACGGTTGCGCTGGGACCGTCTCTGAGCGCTGTTGGCTTGGTCAGTGGCCATCACTCGCTGGTCACCGCCGGGGAAGACCTCGCTACCAGCAAGGGCTGGCAGTTCGGCATCGGGGCCGGCATGATTCTGCTCTCCGCTGCCCTGCTCGCCGG
>DASSNA010000330.1:0-6249 GCA_035688445.1 Solirubrobacterales bacterium
CTCGGCCAGCTCACGGCCGAAGACCGAGCGGTGGGTGGTGTGGTGGATCGCCTGGGCGACGCCGACGCGCATCCCGGTGGCGCCGCCGAGCACGCAGTCGAGGCGGGTGTGGTTGACCATCTCGATGATCGTCCGCACCCCCGCGCCCTCCTCGCCGACCAGCCAGGCGGAGGCGGCGTCGAACTCGACCTCGCTGGAGGCGTTGGAGCGGTTGCCGAGCTTGTCCTTCAGTCGCTGCAGGCGGAAGCGGTTGCGCTCGCCGTTCGGCGTCCAGCGCGGGAAGAGGAAGCAGGAGATGCCGCCGTCGGCCTGGGCGAGGACGAGGAAGGCATCGCACTGGGGCGCCGACATGAACCACTTGTGGCCGGTCAGCTCGTACTCGGCGCCGGGGCCGCCGCCGTTGACCGGGCGGGCGAGGGTGGTGTTGGCGCGGACGTCGGTGCCGCCCTGCTTCTCGGTCATCCCCATCCCGGCCAGGGCGGCGGCCTTCTGCGCGGCCGGCGCGTTGGCCGGGTCGTAGCGGGAGGAGAAGAAGCGTGGCTCCCACTCGGCGGCCAGCTCCGGCTGGGTGCGCAGCGCCGGAATCACCGAGTAGGTCATCGAGACCGGACAGCCGATTCCGGCCTCCGCCTGCGACATGCACATGAAGGCGGCGCCGCGGGCGACGTGGGCGCCGGGACGCGGGTCCTGCCAGGGGGAGGAGTGAAGCTCGTACCCGACCGCCCTCTCCATCAGCTCGTGCCAGGCGGGGTGGAACTCGGGGACGTCGACGCGGTTGCCAAAGCGGTCGTGAGTGCGCAGCTTCGGCGGGTTCTCGTTGGCGAGGCGACCCAGCTCCTGCGCCGCCGCGGACCCCGCGTACTCACCGACAGCGGTGATTCGCTCCAAGTCCCACTCCGCACCCTCGCGCCGCACCGCCTCGCCGAGCACCGTGTCGGCCTCGAAGACGTTGTAGTCGACGAGCGGCGGGGGCTGATTGACCACCTCGTGGGTGCCGAGGCCAGGGCGCTCTACGGTTGCCATCGCCGTTGATTGTCGCACCTAGATAGCATCGCCGGCCGGTGGCCAAGATCAAGGTAGAGACCCCGATCGTCGAGCTCGACGGCGACGAGATGACCCGGATCATCTGGTCGTTCATCAAAGAGCAGCTGATCCTTCCCTACCTCGACCTCGAGCTCGAGTACTACGACCTCGGGATCGAGAGCCGCGACGCGAGCGAAGACCAGATCACGGTCGACGCCGCCAACGCGATCAAGCAGCACGGGGTCGGGGTCAAGTGCGCGACGATCACCCCCGACGAGGCGCGCGTCGACGAGTTCGGCCTCAAGGAGATGTACCGCTCGCCGAACGGGACGATCCGCAACATCCTCGGCGGCGTCATCTTCCGCGAGCCGATCGTGATCTCCAACATCCCGCGGCTGGTGCCGGGCTGGACGAAGCCGATCGTGATCGGCCGCCACGCCTTCGGCGACCAGTACCGGGCGACCGACCTGGTGGTGCCGGGGGAGGGGAAGCTGACCCTCACCTACACGCCCAAGGACGGCTCCGAGCCGGTCGAGCTCGAGGTCTACGACTTCCCCGACGGCGGCATCGCGATGGCGATGTACAACCGTGACGAGTCGATTCGGGAGTTCGCCCGGGCCTCGATGCGCTACGGCCTCGATCGCGGCTTCCCGGTCTATATGTCGACGAAGAACACGATCCTCAAGCGCTACGACGGGCGCTTCAAAGACCTCTTCGCCGAGGTCTACGAGGCTGAGTTCAAGGCTGACTTCGAGGCCGCCGGGCTCACCTACGAACACCGCCTGATCGACGACATGGTCGCGGCCGCGCTGAAGTGGGAGGGCGGCTACGTCTGGGCCTGCAAAAACTACGACGGCGACGTCCAGTCCGACACCGTCGCCCAGGGGTTCGGCTCCCTCGGCCTGATGACGAGCGTGCTGATGAGCGCCGACGGGAAAACGGTCGAGGCGGAGGCCGCGCACGGCACCGTCACCCGCCACTACCGCCAGCACCAGCAAGGCAAACCGACTTCAACCAATCCGATCGCATCGATCTTCGCCTGGACCCGTGGGCTCAGCGCCCGTGGGCGCATGGACGAAACCCCGCAGGTCTCACAGTTCGCGGAGACGCTCGAGCGCGTCTGTGTCGAGACCGTGGAAAGCGGGAAGATGACGAAAGACCTGGCGCTGCTGGTGGGCGGCGACCAGGAGTACCAGACCACGCAGGAGTTCCTCGCCTCGATCGACGAGAACCTCCAGCGCGCGATGGCCTAACGATCTTCCAACCCTTCCAAACCCCTAACTCGAGGAGAGGATTTAGTGAGCACCCCAGTTAAGGTCACCGTCACCGGCGCCGCCGGCCAGATCGGCTACGCCATTCTGTTCCGCATCGCCAGCGGGCAGATGCTCGGCCCCGACACGCCGGTCGAGTTGAGCCTGCTGGAGATTCCAGACGCGATCAAAGCCGCCGAGGGCACGGCGATGGAGCTTGACGATTGCGCCTTCCCGCTGCTGCACCGGATCGACATCAGCGACGACCCCAAGCAGGCCTTCGATGGCTGCAATGTCGGCGTCCTGGTCGGTGCACGGCCGCGCGGTCCCGGCATGGAACGCTCCGACCTGCTCGAGGCCAACGGCGGCATTTTCAAGCCGCAGGGCGAAGCGATCAACGAGCGGGCGGCAGACGACGTCAAGGTGTTGGTCGTCGGCAACCCCGCCAACACCAACTGCTTGATCGCGCTTTCGAACGCCCCCGACGTCCCGCGCGAGCGCTTCACCGCGATGATGCGTCTCGACCACAACCGGGCGATCTCGCAACTCGCCAACAAGCTCGGCAAGCAGGTTTCCTCGGTCACCAACATGACCAGCTGGGGCAACCACTCCGTCACCCAGTACCCCGACCTCGTCAACGCCAAGGTCGATGGCGGCAGCGCCTGGGATGCAGTTGACGACGAAGCGTGGATCGCCGATGAGTTCATTCCGCGGGTGGCGAAACGCGGGGCGGAGATCATCGACGCCCGCGGTGCCTCCAGCGCCGCCTCGGCCGCTAATGCGGCGGTCGACCACATCCACGATTGGGTGCTCGGTACGCCCGAGGGTGACTGGGTGTCAATGGGCGTTCCCGCCGACGGCTCCTACGGGATCGGCGAGGGGATCGTCTGCGGAATGCCCTGCGCCTGCAATGGCGGCGAGTGGAGTGTTGTGCAAGGGCTTGAGGTCCCGGACTTCTCTCGCGAGCGGATCGACCGCAGCGTGATGGAGCTACAAGAGGAGCGCGACGCCGTCAGCCAACTTGGGTTGATTTAGAGAATTCTTCCAATAGAAAATAAAAGAGGCCGGCACTCTGCCGGCCTCTTTTATTGAAGTAACGGTTAGTACCGATCAACCACCAGTGGGGTAGTACTGGCGTCCGTCCTTTTTCACGCGACCCTCTTTCTCCAGATCGCCGAGGACGCGGTACAAGTAGTTCGGCTTTATTTTCATCGATTTGGCAACGGCAGAAGCGCTAATTCCTGGCTGCTGCTCGATCAGTTTCACTGCCTGATCGGCGCGGGTTCCACCCCGGCGTTTACGACGCCGACGGGTGCCGGCGGGGCGACCGGGGCCTTTGTTGGTGCTGCCTTTGGGGCGACCAGGAGGACGACCGGGGCCGCGGCGAGTGACTTTGCCGCCGAGCTCGGCGAGAGCCCGCTCGAGTCGCTTGCGCTCCTCGTCAAGGTCACGGAGGCGGTTTTCGACGAGCTGCCTAGCCTCATCGAGCACGTTATGGGAGGGGGACATCTATTTCCTTTCAATCCAGATGTAGATCTACTCTGGGAGAGTCTGCCAGAGTGACACACACTGTGACAGTTGAGTGGGGTAAAAAGCAACCGCTGATGCGTTGATTGGCCGAAATGTCCCACCTGCTGACCCGAGCAAATCGGGGATGTACGCCTAAGAAGAAGCGCGTTCTGCCTGGCGCTCAGGTGAGATGCGGATCACGTTTCGTGCCAGCCCCAGCTTCTCCAGCGTGGAGATGATCACCGCCGAAGGGTCAGGCTCCCACCGTTTAAATCCGTGCACGGCCGAGCGTGGGAAAGCATGATGGTTGTGGTGCCAGGACTCCCCCAGTGACGGGAGCGCTAGCCAGAAAACATTGGTGGAGCGGTCGTCGGTATCGAAGCGGCGGCTGCCGAGGAAGTGGCAGACCGAGTTGACGCTCCAAGTCACGTGGTGGACGAAGAAGATCCGTACCAAGCCGCCCCACAGCAGACCCGTTAGCGCCCCGGTGAGGGTGCCGCTGACGAGGTACCCAGCGAGGGCGGGAAGCGCGAGGGTGGCAAGGACGAGGAGGGGAAAGCGGCGGCTGATTGCCCGCATCCCGCGGTCCTCGTAGAGGTCGGCCGCGTAGCGCTTCCAGTCCGCCCGCCCCTGGGACGACATCAGCCAACCGGAGTGAGCGTGCCACAGGCCCGAGAGGACACCCTTCACCCCACCATCGGGATCCACATGGGGGCTATGGGGGTCACCCTCTTCGTCGGTGTGGGCGTGGTGCTTGCGGTGGTCGGCGACCCAGGCGATTACCGGTCCCTGTACGGCCATCGAGCCGAGGATCGCGAACAGGTACTCGAGTGGTTTCGAGGTTTGGAAGGAGCGGTGGGTGAGCAGGCGGTGGAAGCCGACCGTGATCCCGATCGCGGTCAGCAGGTACATCACCGCCGCGATTACAAGGTCGGTGGCGCTGACCCAGCTATTCCAGAGCAGCACGATCGCCACCAGCGTGGCGAGGAAGGGAACGACGACGGCGCCGAGGTTGACGGCTTTCTCGGTGCGGCTCATCTCGCCCACGGCGAGCAGATTACGTGTGCCCAGCGCGCATGACTGCGCCTTTCTGCGCGAGTTATCGCTTATTCTTATAATTCAGATGCTAAAAAAGCTCGATTCTGAGCCCTGGCGAGGTCTTTCTGCCGAAGTCGCCGATGTGATCGAGCCGGAACTGCCGGCGATTACCGAAGAGATCCTCGAGACCATTGGCCGCGAAGTTCCCGAGTACGAACGGCCGCTGGAGGGGCGCTTCGGCCGCGGGATCCGTACCGGCGTCAACGAGGCGCTCTCCCAGTTCGTCGCCCTGATCCGTGATCCCGAGGCGGGGCGCGAGCGTGGCCGGGAGGTCTACGTCGCGCTCGGGCGCGGCGAGCAACGGGTGGGGAGGACCCTCGATTCGCTACAGGCCGCCTACCGGATCGGCGCTCGGGTTGCCTGGCGGCGGTTCGCAGAAGCCGGTCGCCGGGCGAACCTTGAGGCCGAGCCGTTGACGCTGTTGGCGGACGCGATCTTCGCCTACATCGACGAGCTCTCGGCCGACTCGGTCGAGGGCTATGCGGAGGCGCAGGCGGCGGTCGAAGACCTGCGCCGGCGTCGCCAGCAGGAGTTGGTGGCGCTGCTCCTCCGGGTTCCGGCCGCACAGGCCGCTGATCTGGCGGCGGCGGCGCAGGCCGCGGGGTGGAAGCTGCCGTCGCGGATCGCCGTCGCGGCCTGCCCGGACCAGCGGCTCGCGACGGTGGCGGGGCGGCTGCCTGCCGACGCCCTCGTCACCGTGCTCAAAGGCGTCGGCTGCGTTCTTCTCCCCGACCCGGAAGGGCCCGGCCGGCTCGACCAACTCGAGCGGGCGGCATCGAGGGCGACCGTCGCGCTCGGCCCCGCGACCGAGCCGGCGGAGGCGGCCAAGTCGTGGCAGCTGGCGCGGGCCCTCCTCGTCTCTCTCCCGTCTGGAGCAGGCGAGGGAGGCAGCCTGGTGCGCGCCGAGGAGCACCTCGGCGACCTCCTCCTCGCCAGCAATCCCTTTTTGACTTCTCTCCTTGCCGAGCGCCGGCTCGCCCCCCTGCGGGAGCTGACCAAGCGCGGGCGCGAGCGGATGCACGAGACCGCCCTCGCCTACGTCCGCTACCACGGCAACGCGGTGGCGATGGCCGCCGAGCTCCACGTCCACCCCCAGACCGCCCGCTACCGCATCGCCCGCCTCCGCGAACTCCTCGGCGAGACCCTCGACGACCCCAACGCCCGCTTCGAGCTAGAGCTAGCGCTGCGGGCAAGCGGCTGAGGGACGAAGCGCACCGGTAGGAGGGGGCCGACACCCCTCCTCCAGAATTGACGCACCTCGCTTGCGCTCGGAGCGAACATGCTGCGCGGGCTACGCCCGCGCAAGAGACAGATTGCATATCGCCGAACATTCCTCCGGAGAGGCATCGGCCCCCTCCCTCAACAGAGC
>DASSNA010000332.1:0-6829 GCA_035688445.1 Solirubrobacterales bacterium
TGATCTCGTACTTCCACTGCTCGAGCTGCGGCTCGGTGGGAAGCTCTCCGTGGATCAACAGGTACGCCACCTCGAGGTAGGTCGCGTGCTCGCAGAGCTGCTCGATCGAGTAGCCGCGGTGTTCGAGGATCCCGGCGGCGCCGTCGATGTAGGTGACCGACGAGCGGCAGGAGGCGGTGTTGGTGAAGGCCGGGTCGTAGGCCATCATCCCGAATTCGTCCTCGTCGACTTTGATCTGGCGCAGGTCCATCGCCCGCACCGTGCCGTCGGAAATCGGCACCTCATAGCTCTGCCCGGTGCGGTTGTCGGTGATCGTCAGCGACTCGCTTCCGGTGGCACCGTCAGCGCTGCCGGTCGCGTCCTGGGTCTGCTGCTCGGTGGCCATTTCCCCTCCTCGGAAGCTGGTTTGACTGGACGGGGAAGTATCGCACCTTGGCCTCGGCGCCCTGTTAACGGCGCAGTGCGCGGGCTTCAGGAGCCGGGGGCGGTGGTGCCCTCGAACTGCGTCATCGAGCGCAGCCGCTCGAGTCGGTCCTCGATCTCCTCGCGGGTAAGCCGCGAGACGCGCTCGGTCCCGAACTCCTCGACGTTGAAGGAGGCGAGCACGGTGCCGTAGGCCATCGCCCGCCGCAGCTCGGCGTCGTCGAGCTCGCCCTCGACGCTGTCGAGATAGCCGAAGAAGCCGCCGGCGAAGCTGTCGCCGGCGCCGGTCGGGTCGCGCACGTCCTCGAGCGGGAAGCCGGGCAGCGCGAAGAAGCCCTCTTCGGTGAAGAGCGCCGCCCCGTACTCGCCCTGCTTGGCGACGACGGCGCGCGGGCCCATCTTCATCACTGCGCGGGCGGCGCGGGCGAGGTTCGACTCGCCGGTCAGCTGGCGGATCTCGGCGTCGTTGACGACCAGGCAGTCGACCTCGGCGATCGCCGCCGTCAGCGAGTCCTTGGCGGTTTCGATCCAGAGGTTCATCGAGTCGAGTCCGCTGAGTCGGGCGGCGCTGCACTGGGCGCGCACCTGGCGCTGCAGGTCGGGCTGGATGTTGGCGAGGAAGAGGGTGTCGGCCGCCTGTGAGGCCGCCGAGAGCTTCGGCTCGAACTCGGCGAAGACGCCGAGCTGGGTGTCCTCGGTGTGGGCGACGTTGAGGTCGTACTCGTAGCGGCCGCGCCAGAAGAAGGACTGCCCGCCCTCGACCCGCTCGATGTCGTCGGTGACGATGTCCCGCCCCTCCAGCACCGCGAACTGCTCGGGGCCGAAGTCGTCCCCGACCGGGCCGACCGGGCGCACCTCGGTGAAGAAGCTCGCGGCCAGCGAGAAGTGCGTGGCGGCGCCGCCGAGCATCCGCTCGCGTTCCCCGAACGGGGTCTTGACGGCGTCAAAGGCGATTGATCCGACGACAGTGAGTGCCATGCGGCAGGGAGCGTAAATGACCAGCCCACCCCGTTGCGTGGTTCCTTTGTCGTGTATAGCCGGACAAAGGAACCACGAGACCGCGCCCCGGCGTCCGCCCTGCGAGACTCAGCGTCCAATGAAGGCGATTCAGATCGAGGAGTTCGGCGGGCCGGAGGTGCTCCAGTACGTCGAGCTTCCTGACCCCGACCCGAAATTGGGCGAGGTCGTGGTCAACGTCAAGCGCAGCGGCATCAACTTCGCCGACACCCACGCCTCCCGCAACGACTACCTCGCCGAGCAGACCCTGCCTCTGATCCCCGGCACCGAGGTCAGCGGCCAGCTCAACGATGGCCGCCGCGTCGTGGTCCTGACCGGCAGTGGCGGCTACGCCGAAAAGGTGGCGGTGCCGCAGGCGCAGCTGATCGAGCTCCCGGCCGAGGTCGACTACGACCAGGCCGCCGCCGCGCTGCTGCAGGGGCTGACCGCGATGGCGCTGGTCAACCGCTGCGCCCGGATCGAGCCGGGGGAGACGATCGTGATCGAGGCCGCCGCCGGCGGTACCGGCACCCTCGCCGTGCAGCTGGCGAAGCGGGCCGGCGCGCGGGTGATCGGCCTCGCCTCCAGCGAGGAGAAGCGACAGCTGGTGGAGAGCCTCGGCGCCGATGCCACCGTCGACTCTCGCGCCGAGGACCTCGGCGCGGCGATCCGCGAGGCCAACGAGGGCAAGCGCGTCGACGCGGTCCTGCACATGAGCGGCGGCGAGGCTTTCGACGCCGAGCTCGGGGTACTGGCGCCGCTGGGGCGGATGGTCGTCTTCGGGATCGCCTCGCGCGAGCAGCGCGAGATCTCCACCGCTTCGCTGCTGCGCGGCTCGAAGTCGGTGATCGGCTTCTGGCTCGCCCACCTGCTGATGCGCCCGGACCTGCTGGTGCCGATGATCGGCGACCTGCTGGGCGCGCTTGCCGCCGGCGATTTGAAAGCTACGATCGGTGAGGTCTACCCGCTCTCGGAAGCTGCGCGAGCGCACGAAGACCTGATCGGCCGCGGCACCAGCGGCAAGCTTCTCCTCGACCCTTCCTCTTAAACAGAACCTCTTGAACAGAACCAAGTGACCGCCTTCAAAGACTTAGGGCTCTCGCCCGCAATCCAGCAGGCGCTGGACGAGCTCGGCTTCGAGGAGCCGACGCCGATCCAGGAGCAGGCGATCCCAGAGCTGCTTGGCGGCCACGACGTGATCGGCCAGGCGCAGACGGGGACCGGCAAGACGGCCGCCTTCGGGCTGCCGCTGCTGCAGTACCTCGACCCCGACAACGACGAGGTGCAGGGGATCGTCCTCACCCCGACCCGCGAGCTCTGCATCCAGGTGACCCAGGCGCTGCGCGCCTACGCCGAGCACCTCGACGTCGAGATCGTCGCTGTCTTCGGCGGCGCTCCGATTCGCTCGCAGCAGTCGCAGCTGCGCTCCGGCGCCCACGTCGTCGTCGCCACCGTCGGGCGGATGATGGACCTGATGTCGCGCCACTCGCTGGTGCTGACCGCGGCCCGCTACGTCGTCCTCGACGAGGCCGACGAGATGCTCGACCTCGGCTTCATCGAGGACGTCGAGAAGATTCTGCGGATGTGCCCGAGTGGGCGCCAGACGGCGCTCTTCTCGGCGACGATGCCGCCGCCGATCAAAAAACTCGCCGAGGGCTACATGTACGACCCGACGACGATCCGGATCACCCCGAAGACGCTTACCGTCGACGCGATCGCGCAGGCCTACGTCGAGGTCCCGGCCAAGGAGAAGGCCGCGCGCCTGGTCGAGCTGCTGAAGATCGAAGAACCCGAGCAGGCGATCATCTTTACCCGCACCAAAATCGGCGCCTCGAAGCTGGAGAAGACGCTGAAGGACAAAGGCCTCGACGTGAAGGCGCTGCACGGCGACCTCAGTCAGGGCAGCCGCGACGGGGTGATGATCTCCTTCAAGGACCACCGGGTGCGGCTGCTGGTGGCGACCGATATCGCTGCCCGCGGGCTCGACGTCGAGCACGTCACCCACGTCATCAACTACGACGTCCCCAACTCCTCCGAGACTTACGTGCACCGAATCGGGCGGACGGGTCGGGTCGGGCGGACCGGGCGCGCGATCACCTTCGTCACCCCCGACCAGCACGACGAGATCCCTCGCATCGAGCGCGACGTCAACACCTCGATCGGCGAGTGGGAGACCCCCGAGGAGCGGCTCGAGCACGCACCGCGCCCGCGCCGCCGGCGTGAGCGGGGGGAGCGGCGCGAGCGCCAGCCCGCAGCTGTCGCGGCCGCGGAGGCGAACGGAGACGACGACGGCAGCGACAAGGCGGAGACGACCAAGCTCTTCGTCAACCGCGGCGAGCGCAGCGGCATCGACGAGGAGGACCTGCGCTGGGCGCTGCGCGAGGGCGCCGTCCTCCCCGACGAGGCCGTCCACGACGTCCGCGTCCTCCACCGCTTCTCCTTCGTCGAGGTCGACCCGGATCAGGCCGAGCGCACCGTCGAATTCCTCGACGGCACCAAGCTCAAAGGCAAAGAGATCCGCCTCGAGATCGCCAAGAGCTAGGCGGTTAGCGCGGCGATCGTCTCCAGTAGCTGGTCGAAGTCGATCGGCTTGGTGATGTAGCCGTTGATCTCGAGGTCGGTGGGGGCGTCGGCGTCGCCGGGGTTCTGGTGGGCGCTGACGATCAGGGCCGGGACCTCGTTGCCGGCGGCGCGGAGCTCGCGCAGGGCGTCGATCCCGGACTTGCGCGGCATCATCGCGTCGAGCAGGAAGAGGTCGGGCTCGCCGCCGTTGGCGAGGAGCTCGACCACCTCTTGGCCGTCGCTGGCGGTTTCGACCGTGTAGCCGGCCATCTCCAGCCGCGTCCGCATCAGCAGCAGGATCGTCTCCGAGTCGTCCGCGACCAGGATCGTCGGCATCAGCTTGCCTCCGCCGGGGCGCGGCTGGCACCGTCGCCGGTCGCGGTCCCCGCCGCCACCGGCAGGCGGACGCTGAAGGTCGAGCCGACGCCGGGGGTCGACTCGGCGGCGATGCTGCCGCCGTGCAGCTCGACCAGCGATTTCGAGATCGCCAGGCCGAGGCCGGTGCCGCCCACCCGCTGGGTGAGGCCGGCGTCGCCGCGGGTGAAGCGCTCGAAGATCCGCCCCAGCTGCTCGGCGGGGATTCCTGGTCCGTTGTCGATCACGCTGATCTCCACCTCGGCAGCGACGGTACGTGCCGATACCTCGATGGACGCACCTTCGGGCGAGTACTCATGCGCATTCGTAAGCAGGTTCACCAGTATTTGGCGGATTCGGGCGGGCTCGACATAGATCAGGGGCAGGCCTGGCTGGACGTCTTCGCTGAGAATCTGCCCGCGGGGCTCGGTTTGGCCGCGCATCGTACGCACCACGTCTTCGATCAGCGGCGCCACCTCGGTCGGTTGCGGTTTGACCACGAGGCGACCGGCGTCGCTGCGGGCGAGGTCGAGCAGGTCGTTCAGCAAGCGCACCAGGTGGCGGCAGTTGTCGAGGATCACTTCCACCGTCTCCAGCTGCTTCGGGCTGAGCGAGTCGCGTTCGAGCATCAGCAGCTCGGCGAAGCCCTGGACCGAGGTGAGCGGGCTGCGCAGCTCGTGCGAGGCGGTGAGGACGAAATCGTCTTTGAGGCGGTCGAGTTCGTCGCGCCGGCCTTCCTCGATCTCCAGCTCTTTCGCCATCTCGTTGAAGGCGGCGCCAAGGGTGGCCGTCTCCGAGAGGCCGCCGACTTTGACCCGGACGCTGCGGTCACCGGCGGCGAGGCGGCCGGCGGCATCGACCAGGTCCTCGAGCGGGCGGCGCATCGAGGAGATCAGGCCGCTGAAGAGGAGCAGCGCTCCGGTCAGGCCGGCGATCAGGCCGGCGGCGACGAGCAGGGCGGTGTCGCGGGTGTCGCTGGAGATCTGGTCGCGCAGTTCGCTGCGGCGGCGGATCTGGTCGGCGACCACGGCGCGGGCGGGGCGGCCGCCGGTCCCCTGCGCGATCTTCACCCGCGCCGCCATCTCCACCTGGTAGGAGCGGGCGATCGAGTCCTCGAAGTCCTGCCGCTGCTGGATGAAGCGGGCTACGCCGATCACCGCCATCGCCGTGAGCACGGCAAAGCCGATCGCGAACCCGATCCGGAGCCGGTTGGCGAGGGACGGGCTCAGCCGTCGCTTGGATCGTGAATATGCTTGCGCCCCTATGGCTGATGAGGCTACCGGCGCTGACGGCACCGTTGAGGTCCCGGATGGGATCGACCAGAAACAGCTGGAAGCGTGGTTCGGCGAGAACGTCGCTGGAGCCGCTCTGCCGCTGCGCTTCGAGCGGATCGCCGGCGGCCATTCAAACCTGACCTATCGCGTCACCAACGCCGCCGGGAAGAAGTGGGCGCTGCGGCGGCCGCCGCTCGGTAAGCGGCTCGGCTCGGCCCACGACATGGGGCGCGAGTTCAAGGTCGTCTCGGCTCTGGGGCAGACCGAGGTGCCTGTGGCGCCGGTGGTCGGCCTCTGCGAGGACGAGAGCGTCAACGAGGCCCCCTTCTACGTGATGGAGTTCGTCGAGGGCCCGATCCTGCGCGGCCTCGCCGAGGCGGAGATCTTCCCCGACGAGGGCGATCGGCGAGCGATCGGCGAGCGCGTCGCCGACACCCTGGTCCAGATCCACGCGATCGACCCCGACGCGGTCGGCCTCGGCGACCTTGGTAAGAAGGAGGACTACGTCGCCCGCCAGCTGCACCGCTGGCAGGGGCAATGGGAGAAGTCGAAGACGCGCGAGCTGGAGCCGATCGACCGCGTCCACGAGGCGCTGGCGGCGCGGATCCCCGCGCAGGGGCCGGCGACGATCGTCCACGGCGACTACCGCCTCGACAACATGATCCTCAGCGACAGCGGCGAGGTCGCCGCGGTGGTCGACTGGGAGCTCTGCACCCTCGGCGACCCGCTCGCCGACGTCGGCCTGCTGGTGACCTACTGGCCCGAACGCGGCGGCGACACCCTCGCCCTCGGCATGCCCGCCAACCTCGCTCCCGGCTTCCCCACCCGCGCGGAGCTGATCGGTCGCTACGCCGAGCGCAGCGGCCGCGACCTCTCCGAGCTGAACTTCTACGTCGCCCTCGGCTACTGGAAGCTGGCGATCATCCTCGAGGGTGTCTACGCCCGCTACATCGCCGGCGGCTACGGCAAGGTCGACGAGGGCGTCCACGCCTTCGCCCGTTTGGTCGAGCGGCTGGCGGAGGAGGCCGAGCGGGTCGAGCGGGGTGAGGGGTAGGGCCTGCATCTGGTGCGGTGCCCCGCTCGAGGACGGTGAACGGCTCCCCGGGCGCATCCGCTGCCGCCATTGCGGCGCTGCGACCATCGACCCCTGGCCGACGGCCGAGGAGCTCGACCGCGCCTACGCCGGCCCCTACCGGCCTGCCGCGGGCCGCTTCTCCGGG
>DASSNA010000013.1:0-2147 GCA_035688445.1 Solirubrobacterales bacterium
GGGGGGACCCGGAGGAGCCTCCCCAAATTTGCGACGGAGGGTCCCCCCTCGACCCCTCCCAAAACCCTCTGTCCCTAGCCCGTCCCAGAGAGCGCTACCTGGAGGACGTCGAAACCTGCCTCGATGACCTGCTCGACGGCGAGTCGTACGAGATCTGCCTGACCAACCTGTTGCAGGCAGAGGTCGACATCGATCCACTCGATCTCTACCGCCGCCTGCGCCAAGTCAACCCGGCGCCGTTCGCCGCCTACCTGCGCTTCGGCGACCTCGCCGTCCTGAGCTCCTCCCCCGAGCGCTTCCTGCGCGTTGGCCGCGATGGCGAGGCCGAAGCTCGGCCGATCAAGGGGACGAGCCGCCGTGGCGCCACCCCCGCTGAGGACGCGCGTCTCGCCGCCGCCCTCGCCGCCGATGAGAAGAACCGGGCCGAGAACCTGATGATCGTCGACCTCCTGCGCAACGACCTCGGCGCTGTCTGCGAAGTGGGCTCGGTCGAAGTGCCGGAAATGATGGCGGTCGAGACCTACGAGACCGTCCACCAGCTCGTCTCCTCGGTGCGGGGGCAGTTGCGCCGCGATGCCAGCGCCCTCGAGGCCGTCCACTCCTGCTTCCCGCCCGGCTCGATGACAGGCGCTCCGAAGCTCCGCACCACAGCGATCCTCGACAAGCTCGAGGGCGCGCCCCGCGGCGTCTACTCGGGCGCGATTGGCTGGTTCGGCCTCGGCGGCGCCGCCGACCTCGCGGTCGCGATCCGCACCATTGTCCACAGCGACCGCCGCGCCACGATCGGCGCCGGCGGCGCCGTCGTCCTCCAGTCCGACCCCGAGCGCGAGTACGAGGAGATGCTGCTGAAGGCGGCGGCGGCGCTGCGGGCGGTCGATGCCGAGGCCGACCCCGCGTCTATATCCTTGGCTCTCCAGGGCGCCGCAATTGCGCCGCAGCCCTAACTGTCAACCACTTACAAGTAGGAGCCATGGCCGTAGACACCGCCGCCTACCGCGAAATGACCGACGAGCAGCAGGCGATCATCGAAATGGTCCGCCAGTTCGCCGACGAGCAGATCATCCCCAACGCCGAGCACTACGACCACGAGGACTCCTTCCCGGAGCCGATCGTCGAGCAGATGAAGGAACTCGGCCTCTTCGGGGTAACGATCCCCGAGGAGTACGGCGGCATGGGGCTCGACCTCACCACCTATGCGATGATCGTCGAAGAGCTCTCGCGCGGCTGGATCTCGATCTCCGGCGTCGTCAACACCCACTTCATCGGCTCCTACCTGCTGATGAAGTTCGGCACCGACGAGCAGAAGCAGTACTTCCTTCCGAAGATGGCGACGGGTGAGATCCGCGCCGCCTTCTCCCTGAGCGAGCCCGAGCTCGGCTCCGACGTCGCCGCGATCAAGACCGCGGCCAAGAAGACACCGGAAGGCGACTACGAGATCAACGGCACCAAGATGTGGGTGACCAACGGCCTGCGCTCCGGCCTCGTGTTCGTGCTCGTCCGCACCGACCCGAACGCCGAGCCCAAGCACCGCGGCCTGACCTGCTTCATCGCCGAGAAGGAGCCCGGGGTGGCCGAGAACACCGGGCCGTACAAGGGCTTCGACGTCCCGCCCCAGATCAAGAAGATGGGCTACAAGGGCGTCGAGTCGACCGAGCTCGTCTTCGACGGCTACCGCACGCCGGCCGACAGCGTCCTCGGCGGCGAGGAGGCCGGCCTGAACAAGGGCTTCGGCCAGATGATGGACGCCCTGGAGGTGGGGCGCGTCAACGTGGCCGCGCGCGGCGTGGGTATCGCCCAGCGCGCGCTCGAGCTGGCGCTGCGCTACTCCCAGGAGCGCAGGACCTTCGGCAAGCCGATCCCCGAGCACCAGGCGATCCAGTTCAAGCTGGCGGACATGGCCACCCGCGTGGAGGCCGCGCGCCTGCTGACGATGCGTGCGGCGCGCCTGAAGGACGCGGGCGTGCGCAGCGATCTGGAGGCCGGGATGGCGAAGCTGTTCGCCTCGGAGGCCGGGCGCTTCTGCGTCGAGGAGTCGCTGCGGATCCACGGCGGGTACGGGTATTCGAAGGAGTACGAGATCGAGCGCCTGTACCGCGACGCGCCGCTGCTTCTGATCGGCGAGGGCACGTCCGAGATCCAGAAGCTCA
>DASSNA010000032.1:0-13862 GCA_035688445.1 Solirubrobacterales bacterium
CTGGTGGGGGGTGTAGTCGTCCACCTGGGCTTTGATCGTCGGGCGAGGGCCGACGATCGCCATCTCGCCGCGGAGGACGTTGAACAGGTTCGGGATCTCGTCGAGGGAGGTGCGGCGGAGGAAGCGGCCGGGCGCGGTGACGCGCGGATCGTCGCGGTAGACGACCTTGCCGACGCCAACCGGGTCGGAGCCCTGGACCATCGTCCGCAGCTTCCACATCTCGAACTCGCGGCCGTTGCGCCCGACCCGGCGCTGGCGGTAGACGACCGGGCCGGGGCTGGTCAGCTTGATCGCGATCGCCGCGATCAGGAGGAGCGGCGAGAGGATCGCGAGGGCCAGCGTGGCGATGAGGATGTCGAGGGCGCGCGGCATCAGCGGGTTCCCTCCGCCTTTTGCCATCTGCCGCCGGCGCCGTGACGGAAGCGGTCCCAGAGGCCGGCGGCGATCGAGGTGGTGGTCAGCACGTAGTAGCGAGCGACGCGGAAGGGCAGGACCGGGACGGAGCGGCCGAGCAGAGCGGCAGCGATGAAGGCGAGCTGGAGCACGAACGTGAAGATGTAGAACCAGCCCGAGCCGAGCAGGAAAACGTTGGCGATGAGAGCGACGAGGTGGAGGAGCGGGCTGAGGTAGCGCAGCAGCCGGTGCGAGGCGACCTCGAAGGCGAACAGCGCTGGGTAGCCGCGCGGCGAGACCATCCCTTCGCCGACGACGATGTCCCAGAGGCCAACCATCATCCGCCGTTTGCGGGCGAACTCGCCCTCGATCGTCGGCACCATCTTCTCCTCGGCGCGGGCGGCCGGAGCGTAGAGCGAGCGCAGCCGCCGCTTGGTGAGCCGGAAGGGGAAGCTGAGGTCGTGGCTGCCGGAGGGCGGGAGGGGGATGTAGGCGTCGCGGCGCACGGCGTAGATCGCACCGTTGCCGGCGGTGATGCCGCCGAGGGCCGACTCCATTTCGCGCACCGTCATCTCGTAGCGCCAGTAGGCGCCCTCGAGGTTGTTGCCCTCCGGGTCGAGGAAGCGGACCTGGCCGCAGACGTAGCCGACGCCGGGGTCGGCGAAAGGGGCGACGAGCTGCTTCAGCGCGTCGGGCTTCCAGACGCTGTTGGCGTCGGAGAAGGCCAGCACCTCGCCGGCCGCCTGCTCGGCGGCGGCGTTGAGCGCGGTGACCTTGCCGCCAGGCGGCAGCTCGAGGACGAGGCTGGCGCCGGCGGCGCGGGCGCGCTCGGCGGTGGCGTCGCTGGAGCCATCGGAGGCGACGATCACCTGCAGCCGCTCGCGCGGGTAGTCGAGCGCGAGCGCGTTAGCGACTTTGGCCGCGATCACCTCCTCCTCGTCGTAGGCGGGGACGATCAGGGAGACGGTTGGGGGGTCATCTGAGCCCGAAACGGTGCCGCGCGGCTTAAAAGGCCGCCACTCTTTCCGCAGCCGCACCAGCGCCGAGAGCACGATCGGGTAGCCGAGGTGGGTGTAGACGAGGAGGCCGGCGCTGAGCCAGAAGAGGATCGCGGCGAGGGTGGTCATGCGTTCGCCTCCAGCAGCTCGCGGTAGAGGTCGAGGGTGCGGCGGGCGGCCTCGTCCCAGGAGAAGGGGCCAGCGGCGGCGCGGCTCGCGGCGGCGGCCAGCTCGGCGCGGGCCGACTCATCGCTCACCAGCTCCTGCAGCGCCGCGGTCAGCGCCTGCGTGTCGCCGGGCGGGACGAGGCGAGCGGCGCCGGCATCCGCCACCTCGGGGAAACCGCCGACCGCGCTCAGGACCAGCGGCTTGCCGAAGGCGAGGCCGGTGTAGAGGACGCCGGAGTGCTCGGCGTCGAGATAGGGGAGGACGACGAGGTCGGCGCGGCGGAAGATCGCCGGGATCTCAGCGTCCTCGACGAAGCGGGTGACGAAGCGGACGCGGCCGGGCGCCTCGTCGGCCAGTCGGCGCAATGGCGCCACGTCCATGCGCGGGTTGCCGACGATCCAGAGCTCGGCGTCGGGCACCTGGCGAAAGGCCTCGAGCAGGTTCTCGATTCCCTTATAAGGACGGAGCAGGCCGAAGGAGAGGATCACCGGGCCCTCGGCACCCTCCAGCTCAGGCGGGAGCGGCTTCTCCTCGGGCAGCTTGGTCAGGTAGTCGAAGGCGCCATGGGGGATGACGCGGACCTTGTCTGGCTCGAGCCCGACCTCGTCGCGGAGCCGGGCGGCGCTGTGCTCGGAGTGGGCGACGACCGCGTCCATGGCGCCGAAGACGCGGCGGGCGGAGGCGACCTGCCGACGGCTCGGCTGCGGCGGCAGGATGTAGTGCGCAGTCATCACCCGCGGCCGCAGGGGCGGCAGCAGGCGCACGTCGAGACCCGGGATCGTCAGCCACTGGTAGTGGACGACGTCGGCGCTCGCCTCGCGGCGGAAGCGGAGCATGTCGCCAAGGTGCTCGGCGGTCTTGAACGGGACCCGCCCCCGCGCGCCGAGGCCGCGGGCGGCGGCGCGACGGTAGAAGCGCTCATCGACCCGATAACCCTCAGCTGGTGGCACCGGTCCGTAGAGGAAGCGCGTCGTCAGCAGCTCGACTTCGGCGCTGGCGCGCGCCAGCGCTGCCGCGAGGGCGCGGTCGTACGGTGGCGTGAACGCCGAGGGGTCGACGAGCTCAACCTTCATCGCGCGGATTATCGTGAGCGTCTTGCCGCCCACGCTTTCCTATTGCGTTGTGAACACGAACGGCCGCGAGTATCTGCTCGCCTGCCTGGCCGCGATCGAGCGCACCCACCCCGCCGGGGTGGAGCGCGAGATCCTCGTTCTCGACAACGCCTCCGAGGATGGCTCGGCCGAGGCGGTTCAGGCGCTCGGCGGCGATATCCGGCTGATCGCGCTGGAGCGGCGGACCGGCAAGGCCGAGAACGATTCGACCCTGATGCGCGAGGCGCAAGGGCAGTACTGCCTGCTGCTGAACGAGGACTCGGAGCTGCGGCCGGGAGCTGCGGCGGCGCTGGTCGCGGCGCTTGAGGCCGACCCGAAAGCCGCCGCCGCAACTGCGCAGTTGCTCGACTCCGCAGGCAATCCCGTCCCCTGCGCCTGGCGCTTCCCCGGGGTGGGGACGGCGGCGGCCGGGGCACTCTTCCTCCACCGCCGGCTGACCGTGCAGAGCAAAGGCAAGGAGACCCGCCGGGTCGACTGGGCGCAGTCGAGCGCGCTGATGGTCCGCCATGAGGCAGCAGCAGAGGTCGGTTACATGGACCCCGACTTCTTCGTCTACTACGACGAGTGCGACTTCGCCAAGCGCCTCGCCGAGGCCGGCTGGCACTCGCTCTTCGTCCCTACCGCCGAGGCAGTCCACCACGACCAGCTCTCGACCGACCTCGCCAAGGGCCTGCCCCGGATCGTCGAATTCCACCGCAACCGCGACCTCTACATGCGCAAGCACCACGGCCGCGTAGCTGCGCTCACGGTGCGCATCCTCACCGCCTGGTCCTACGCGCTCCGCGCCTTAGTCGCCACTGTCCTCCCCAACCAGCCCGCCCGCGTCTATTGGGCTCATGCAAGACAAGCGCTCTTCCCAACCCGGGGCGAGTCCCTACGCGACCGCGCCACCCGAACTGCATCAAATTTCCGGGCCGGGAGGCAGGAAATTTGATGCAGTTCGCTTAGGGGTGGGCGTCTTCGTCCATGCGCTCGGCCTCGTAGATCTCCGGGATCTGCCCGTCGACTGCCGCCGGCTGGGCGCGGAGGGAGGCTAGGCCGGCGACTACGGCGCTTGGGTGGCGGAGGCGGGCGAGCCAGCGGCGCTCGCCTTGGGTGAAGAAGCCGCTCGCGAGAAGGGTCAGCGGGTAGGCGCTGAAGAGGGCGATGCGCAGCAGTAGGCCGACGGCGCCCGAGGTCGGCACCAGCAATTCGGCGACGGCGACGAGGACGGCGACGGTTGCGACAACTCGGAGCAAGCGCCCCCACTCGTAGGGGACCGGGAAGAGGCGCTGGGTGAACGCGTACATCAGCCCCAGCACGACCAGGTAGGAGACGACGAGGGCGACGCCGGCGCCGACGATCCCCCACGCCGGCACCAATATGAGGTTGAGGACGACGTTGGTGACGAGAGCGCCGATCGCCGCCGGGAAGTTGAACTCGGTGCGGCCGGTGCGGCCGAGGATCACCACCAGCACCAGGTAGAGCGCGTAGAGCGTGACGGCGGTAGAGACGAGGCCGATCGCTTCGAAGGAGTCGAAGAACTTGGGGGCGGCCAGCGCCCGCACGATCCAGCGCGAGAACAGCCACGTGCCGGTGACGATCCAGGCGCAGCCGGCGGTGAAGAGGGTGACGACGACGGCGTAGGCGCGGCGGGCCTCGTCGTCGTCGCGGATCGAGTAGGCAAGCGGCGGCCACGCCAACTGGAAGCCGCGGACGAAGACGTTGACCGCCTGGGCAAACTTCACCGCCAGCGAGTAGAGCCCGGCCTCGGCGAGGCCGAGCGAGCGGACGATGATTAGGCGGTCGACGAAGTTGAGCAAGTAGAGCGAGACCTCGGCAGGCATCGTCGGCAGGCCGAAGCGGAAGAGACGGCGCAGCAGGCCGCGGTCGAAGCGCAGCGAGAGCCGCCGCCACTGCCAGACGATCAGGCCTCCGACAAAGGCGGCGCCGGTCGCGTAGGTGCCGATCAGGAGGCCGCGGGCGCCGTCTTCGAGGCCGACGACGAGGACGACGGTGAGGGCGATAGTGACGAGAACGCTGAGGATCGTCGTCACGAAGTAGGCCCGTGCCCGCTCCTCGAGCCGGAACAGGGTCAGCATGAACTCATACATCGTCAGCGCCCAGAGGCCGCCGATCGAGATCCGCACCAGCTCGGCCATCTGCCCCACTTCGGCTGCGTGCTTGGGGTCGAGCAGCGCTTCGGCGATCGGGGTGGCGAAGGGGAGGAGGACGAGAGAGCCGATCGTCGCCAGCCAGAAGAGGCCGGCGAAGGTGCTGCGCACTACCTCCCGGGAGTCCTCCTCGTCGAGGTAGTAGAAGCGCAGGATCGCCTCGATCAGGCCGAGGCGGACGATGATGCTGACGGAGACGACGCCGGCAAACAGCACCTCGGCGGCGCCGTAGTCGGCCTTGGTCAGGTACCGCGTGTAGAGCGGCAACAGCGCGACCGCGATGACTTTGGAGAGGATGCTCGCCGCCGTGTAGGCGGCACCGGTCGTCGCCAGGCGGCGCAGATAGCCGGACATGCAGGGACCCTACGCCGGGTCGCGGATTGCGGGTTCGCCCGCGGCGGCGTGCGCAAGCGACGCCCCCACCGCCAACAGCACCCAGGTGATCGGGTCCTCGAAGAAGCCGGCGTAGGCGAGGGTGTGAACCAGTAGCGCTACGAAGGCGGCAAGGACGGCTGCTCGAGCCGCTAGGCCGGTGGACGAACCGCTGAAGAGGCCCGTCCCCAGCGTCCATAGCGCCACCAGGATCAGAGAGATGTA
This sequence comes from Solirubrobacterales bacterium, assembly GCA_035688445.1. Lineage (GTDB taxonomy): Bacteria > Actinomycetota > Thermoleophilia > Solirubrobacterales > 70-9 > VAYN01. The sequence continues at coordinate 5,422 of DASSNA010000032.1, forward strand.
GAGGGCGAGGCCGATCAAGCCCTGCTCAGCCGCCACCGTCACCGGCTCGGTGTGGGAGACAGTTACCGGCACGTCCTTGTTCTTGCGGTGTTCTCGATAAGCGGCCTGGAAGGAGCCCGAGCCGTAGCCCTGGACGGGTCGTTCGGAGAAGAGGTCGAGACCGCCGGAGACGAGGTTGCCGCGGCCGCTGAGGTCGACGTTGAGGCGGTCGGAGGTGATCTTGCCCGAGCCGCCGACGAGGAGGACGACGAGGACGGCGCCGATCGCGCCGACGACCACCACCCCGAGCGTCCAGCGCCAGCTCCAGCGAATCGCCGCCAGCACCGCCAGTCCGGCGAGCAGGGCGAGGAAGCTCGACTGCGAGAAGGTCGGCACCAGGCCGAGCCAGAGCACCAGGATCAGCCCGCTCAGCAACCAGAAGCTCTCGCGGGTGCGCGCCCACAGCATCGCCGCGGCAGCGATCACCGTCACCAGCGCCAGATAGCGCCCGTAGACGTTGGGGTCCCAGAAGACCGAGTTGACGCGGAAGTAGGTGTGGAATTCGTTCGACCGGATCACCTGGTCGTTCCAGAACAGGCTGCGGCTGGCGAGCTCGACGCCGCCGATGAGGACGAAGACCGTCGCCTCGACCCCGACCACGATCAGCACCCAGCGCAGCAGGCGCCGGTTCCACTCCACCTCGCGCAGCAACCGGTAGGCGACGGTGAAGGGAATGAAGAAGAAGCAGACGTTCTGCAGCCCCTTCGAGAGGTCGGCCGAGTAGAGCGCCTGCAGCGCGTAGAGGACGACGACCGCCGCCAGCAGCCAGGCCAGCGCCCGCGGCGGATGCGCGCCCGGGGGGTCGGACCAGTCGCGCAGGAGAGTGGCGAGGACCGCCGCGGCGATCACCAGGTACAGCGGCACCAGCAGGTTGGCGGTGTCGCCGCCAGCGTGGAGCGGCACCCGGAAGGGGATCGCGAAGACGATCGCCAGCGGCAGCAGGATCGGCCAGCGGCGGAAGAGGTAGGTGAGCGCGGCGACCACGGCGGCGGCGACCGCAACCAGAGCCACGATCCGCGCCGTGTCGTGGCGTAGGTCGACGATCTGCGCCGTGTGCCACTGGTCGCCGAGAAGAAGGGCCGGGAAGAGCGCCATCGCCAGCACCATCGCGAGGCTGCGCGGGCGGCCCGGCGGCAGCAGGATCGCAGCGGCGCTGGCCCCGGCGGCGATCACCAGCCCGGCCCCGGCGAGGAAGTCGCTCACGGCTTCGACTCCGCCTTCAGGCCGCCGCTGCCAGCCGCCGTGGTGCAGTGGGACTTGGCGTTCGGCGGCGCCGGATGCAGGCTGATCACCCCCGGCGTCACCAGCGTCCGCCCGTCGAATTTGACCCGCAGCTTATAGCGGCCGGGGTGTGCGGTGCCGTCGTTGCGCTGGCGCCCGTCCCAGTAGTAGGTGTGGAAGCTGTAGCGCTTGAGGAATTTGTCCCGGGCCAGGGTGTAGACGACGCGACCGTGGGGCTTGACTACCTGAACCGTGCCCTCGCCGGAGACGGTGGTGCGAAAGCGAATCCGCATCAGGTCGTAGCGGCAGTCGTCGTTAGGGGTGAAGCTGTGGACGACTTCCGAGCCCTTCTGGCGCGGGGCCCCGACGAAGGAGACGCGGTCGAGCACGAGCGGGTCGCGCTTGACCCGCTGGGCATAGGCGAAGGCGGCTACCGTGGCGAGGACGAGGAGGGCAAAGACCAGCGCGGCGAGCCTTGGGGAGACGGACCCCCCGGGCTCATTCCGCCGCTTCGGCATTGTCCTCGCCGACGATCACGGCGACGGGGGCTCCGGCCGAGGCGGATTCGATTTCCCCCGTCATCAGTTGCAGCTTCGAGACCTGCAGCTGCTTGGCGACCTTGCGCGCTTCCGGCTTATGGCCGCGCTTGAACATGACGACGGTGGTGGCGAAGCTGGAGCTGCTGTTGGTGACGGCGCCACGCTCGAAGCCCTTGCCTTCGACCTTGTCGGCATAGGTCGCCGCGAGGCCGGGCACGGCGGTGCCGTTGAGCACGGTGACCTTGATTTCGCCCGGCTTCACCTTGGCCGCCGCCTGCTTGCCATTGCCGCCGCTGGAGCCGCTGTCGGAGCCGCCGACGAGGAGGAAGACGATGCCGCCGACGATCACCAACACGACGAGGAAGAGCACGACCAGCGAGGCCGGCTTCGCCGCCCAATCGCCGAAGCTGGAGAAACGATTGCGCAGCCGCTCGCCCCAGCTCTGTTCCGGCAACCCCTCCTCGCGCCGCCGCCGCCGCTCCTCGCGGTTGCTGACGGCGTCCTGTTCGGCCGTGCGTGACTCCTCCAGAGCCCGCAGCTCCTCCGCCCGCTGGGCGGCGATCGTCGAGGTCTGCTCCTTGCGCTCGGCGTCGCGCTCGGGGGCCGAGCCCGCCCAGTCGCGCAGGCGGCGGATGTCGCGCCCGTGGGCGAAGGAGAGCAGTGCCAAGACGGCAAGGCCAAGGAACGCGGCCAGGCCAGCGAAGGCGCCGATTTGTTCGATCACATGGACCATGTGACTATCTGCAAACTCGCGCGTGCGGCTGGCGAGTGCCGGACCAAGCGGGGGTAGGACGCAGGGAGGCCGAATGGCAGGGCCATTTGGCCGACCGAGGACGACGCCCCGTGAAGCGTCCGGCGCCGCCAGCCGTGCGTGGGGGTTTGCAGATAGTCACCAGTGGCTGCGAGAGGCTATTCGTTGGAGGCGACCGTCGCAGCGTCGCCCCCGGGTGCGGCGATCATCTCCACCACTCGCTCCGCCAAATTAGCCTCGTCGCCGGCCATAACCAGGTGTTCGAGCGAGTTCAGGGTCGACTCCACCCACTCCGGGTCGCGCGGGACCTGCCGCACCGCCCGGTTGATCCGCCGCGCCGCCGTCGGCTGCAACTCCTCGCCATCGGAGAAGAGCACCTCATGCAGCTTCTCTCCCGCCCGCGGCTGCGTGAACTCGATCGCGATGTCCTCTTCGGGCTCGTACCCGGCCAGCCGGATCATGTTGTGGGCGAGGTCGACGATCTTCACCGGTTCGCCCATGTCGAGGACGAAGACCTCGCCCTTGCCGGTGCCGATGTCGCCGGCGCGGATCACCAGCTGCACCGCCTCCGGGATCGTCATGAAGAAGCGGGTCATCTCCGGGTGGGTGACGGTCACCGGCCCGCCACGCTCGATCTGGCCGCGGAAGATCGGCACCACGCTGCCGGAGGAGGCGAGGACGTTGCCGAAGCGGACCGAGGCGAAGCGCGTCTCCGGGTACTTTTCGCCGGCCGCCTGGACGATCCACTCGGCCATCGCCTTCGAGGCCCCCATCACCGTCTGCGGGTTGACCGCCTTGTCGGTGGAGATGAGGACGAAGCGCTCGACTTTGGAGGCGGCGGCGGTCTCGGCGGTGACGCGGGTGGCGATCGCGTTGTTGCGGACCGCCTCGAGCGGGTTGGCCTCCATCAGCGGCACGTGCTTGTAGGCGGCGGCGTGGAAGACGACGTCGGGCTTGAAGCGCTGCATCACCTCGAGCATCCGGTGTGGCTCCTTGCAGTCGGCCAGCACCGACTCGCAGCTGGCGAAGTGGCGCTCCTCGACCATCTCACGGTCGATCTGGAAGAGGTTGTCCTCGGCGTGGTCGAGCATCACCAGCAGCCGCGGTTTCACCTGGGCGATCTGGCGGCAGAGCTCGGAGCCGATCGAGCCGCCGGCGCCGGTGACGAGGACGATCCGGTCGCCGAGGTAGGCGGCGACCCGGTCGAGCTCACGGACGATCGGCTCGCGCCCGAGCACGTCCTCGACCTGGACCTCGCGCAGCTGTTTGTTGAGCTGGACGCCGCCGCGCAGGAGCTCGAAGACGGTGGGCAGGGTGCGGACGCGGATCTCGCGATCGCGGCAGGCGGCGACGATGCGACCGCGCAGCGTGCCCGGTGCCGAGGGGATCGCGATCACCACCTCGTCGGGCTCGGTCTCGTCGAGGATCGCCTCGATCTGCCGGGTCGAGCCCAGCACCTTCAGCCCCAGCATCCGCATCCCCCGCTTGCGCGGGTCGTCGTCGACGAAGCCGATCGCGGTGGCGCCGAGGTTGGGGTTCAGCTGCAGCTCGCGGACGACCATCTGGCCGCCGGAGCCGGCGCCGACGACCAGCACCTCGTGCTTGGGCAGGCGGGCGCCGCGAGTCGGGCGCTCGACGATTAGCCGCACACCGAGGCGGGCGCCGGCGATCAGGATCAGGGTGAGGACGAAGTCGGTCACCTCGACCGAGCGCGGCAGGGTGTGCGGGAATGGCTTGGCGACGGCGAAGATGACGACCAGCAGGGCGCTGGCGACGGCGACGGCGCGGAAGATCAGCATGAAGTCGCGGCCGCTGATGTAGCGCCACCACTTCTGGTAGAGCCCGAAGGCGGCGAAGACGATCAGCTTGCCGGCGACGACGAAGCCGACCGACTGGGCGAAGAGGACCTCGTAGCGGTGCGGCCAGCCGTGCGGGTCGTCGAGGAAACGCAGCTGGAAGGCGAGGAAATAGGCCAGCGCGACGAGCACGGCGTCAGCCGCGATCTGCAGCACCCGGTTGCGGTAGACGGGGTGGTTCAACCGGCCCATGAGGGGTCGAGTTTAGTTGCTCCTAAGCCCTCTCCCTACAATCTCCGCTTCACGGATGCCGCCCCTCCTCCTCGCCAGCATCAGCGACAAGATCGTCGAACCGGTGATCGAAGTCGCTACCGAATTCATCGGCAGCGCCGGTGAGGCTGCCGTCTTCGCGCTGATGGTGCTTGAGTCGGCCTGCATCCCGATCCCGAGCGAGGCGATCATGCTGTTCGCCGGCTTCAGCGTCTCCAAAGGGGAACTGACCCTGTTCGGGATCGTCGCCGCCGGCGTGCTCGGCAACCTCGTCGGCTCCTGGATCGCCTACGCGGTCGGCTACTACGGCCGTATCGACCTGCTGGAAAAAAACAAGCTGATCCACATCAGCCCCAAGCACCTGAAATGGGCTGATGACTGGTTCGCCCGCTACGGCAGCCTCACCGTCTTCTTCTCGCGGATGCTGCCGATCATCCGCACCTTCATCTCGCTGCCGGCGGGGGTCGCGAAGATGCCGTTCTGGCGCTTCAGCGCCTACACCCTGCTCGGCTCGATCCCCTGGGTGCTGATGCTGGCGATCGTCGGCGAAAAGGTCGGCGACAACTGGGAAGACTGGCGCCACAAACTCGGTTACCTCGACTACGTCGTTCTGGCCGCAATCGTGGCAGGCATCGTCTACCTAATCGTCAAGCGCCGGCGCGGCGGCGGGCCCGGCGACGACGAGTCGGAGAGACGGCCAGAGGCGGAGCCGGCCGGCAGCAGGGGCGCTTGAGCGGCAGCGGCATCCCGGCCCACCGCGCCGTCGCGCTGGGCCTGGTCCAGGGACCGGCGGAGCTCCTCCCCGTCTCCAGCTCCGCCCACATCGTCCTCGTCCCCTGGCTGGCGGGATGGAAGTGGAACGAGGTCGACCCCGAGCTGCGCAAGAGCTTCGAGGTGGCGCTGCACGCCGGCGCCGCGGCGGCGCTATTGATCGGCCAGCGGCGACTGATCGTCGAAGAGCTGCACCAGTTCGACGGGCGGCGGGCGCTGCTGCTGGGGCTCTCCTTCCTGCCGGCGGCGGTGGTCGGCTACACCCTGGAGCGGCCGATCGAGCAGCGGCTGGGCGGGCCGCGAACGACTGCCTACGGGCTGCTGGCGGGAGCCGTCGCGATGCTCGTCGCCGACCGCCGGCCGCAGCGCCGGGGTCGGGGCGACGCCACCGCGATGGACGGTCTAGCGCTGGGGGTTGCCCAGGCGGCGGCGCTGGCGCCGGGCGTCTCCCGCAATGGCGTCACCCTCGCCGCAGCCCGCTGGCGCCGCTTCTCGCGCGACCAGGCGAACCTGCTCTCGCGCACGATCGCGCTGCCGATCATCGTCGGCGCCACCGCGCTGAAGGGGACGCGGCTGATGCGCCGCGGCACCACCCCAGAGCTGCGCCGCTCGCTCGCCGTTGGCGTCGGCGCCTCCTTCGCCTCGACCCTCGCCTCACAGCGGCTGATCCAGCTGGTCGAGCGCGACCGCGCCCTCTGGCCCTATGCGGCGTACCGGATCGGCCTGGCGGCCGTCGTTCTTGCAAAGCTAGGGCGCAAGTGACCGCTAGCGACGCCTACGCCAAAGCTGGAGTCGACCAGGGCGCGGCGGATTCAGCCGTGGCCCGGCTGGTGCGGGCGCTTGGCGCGATCAAGCTCGGCCGGCCCTCGGCGCAGGTGCCGCTGCCGGGGCACTACGCGAGCGTGATCAAGATCGACGAGCGGACCGGGATCGCTCTCTCTACCGACGGGGTGGGGACGAAGCTGGTGCTGGCCGAGCAACTCGGCCGCTACGACACCGTCGGCATCGACTGCGTGGCGATGAACGTCAACGACGTGATCTGCGTCGGCGCCGAGCCGCTGGCGATGCTCGACTACATCGCGATCGAGAAGGCCGATCCGGAGGTCTGCGAGGAAATCGGGGTCGGCCTGGCGCGCGGGGCGGAGCTGGCCGGGATCGAGATTCCCGGCGGCGAGCTCGCCCAACTCGGGCAGCTGGTTCGCGGCGTCGACGTCTCCGGCGCCTGCTTCGGCACTGTGGCGCTGGACGCGATCGTCGACGGCTCCGCTGTCGAGCCGGGCGACGTCGTCATCGGCCTCCCCTCCAGCGGCCTGCACTCCAACGGCTACACGCTCGCCCGTTCCGCCCTGGCGGAAATCCCCCTCGACGACGAGCGCCTCGGCCGCCCGCTCGGCGACGTCCTGCTCGAGCCGACCGAGATCTACGTCAAGCCGGTCGTCGAGCTGCTGCGCTCCGAGGTAGACGTGCGCGGCCTCGCTCACATCACCTCCGGTGGCACCGGCAACCTTCTCCGCCTCGCCGCCGAGGTCGGCTACGAGATCGACGACCCGCTCCCCGTCCCCCCCGTCTTCGACCTGATCCAGGAGCGCGGCGAGGTCTCCGACGAGGAGATGCGCGAGGTCTTCAACCTGGGCTGCGGCTTCTGCGTCGTCGTCCCGGCCGCCGACGAAGCGGCGGCGCTGGCGCTGCTGAGAAACAGCTATCCAGCGTCTCGGCGAATTGGATTTGCAACGAGTGGGAAAAGGGAGATCCGGTAGCAAGCGGATACCGGAGATAGGAATTTCAGTAGGAACGCTGGTAGGAACTCCGGTTGAAAGTCAGTTTATTCTTGGTTTGAAATAAGCTCTGAAATAAGGATTTACTGGTAATCTGAACGAAGAGCTACCGAAAGGTCCGTATGGCCAACGTTCGTGAAGCAGCTACCGATGCCCATCGGGCAACCGTCGAGTCATCGGTAGCCGATATCGCCGCCTTCCTGCAAGACGCTCTCGGGCAGAAACTCATCGCCTTCATGGTCGGGGTCGACGATCCAAAGACGATCGGGCGCTGGGCGAGCGAGAAAAGTGCGCCCCAAGATGCCGAGGGAGAGCGCCGGCTTCGAGACGCCTACCAGATCTTTCGCCTCCTGCTGGCTAAGGAGAGCCCGTACACCGTCCGCGCTTGGTTCGTGGGGCTCAATCCCCAGCTCGACGACGAGTCACCCGCCACCGCAATTCGGGACGGCCGCACGCGAGAGACGCTCATCGCCGCGAAGGCATTCTTGGCTGGGGGTTGATTGGAGATCTATGTCTCATCGCCGCCGCCGAGTGGCGTTTGGCGGGTGGGCCGGGATCCCGATCCGCTCGCCGCGAGCAAGTCCGGAGGCTCGTCGGAAGTCCTAAAGCCAGGAACGGGGAACCGCTTCGACAGTCCGAGCGGCAACTTTGGCGTCCGCTACTTTGCGACCAGCCTCGACGGCTGCTTTGGCGAGACCCTGGCTCGGTTCCGACCCGATCCATTGCTGTCGAAGGTCATCGGCGACGAATGGCGCAAACTCGGCTTCATGGAGGTGGGCGACATACCGGCTGACTGGAGACAGCGCCGGACCGCTGTTCGCGTCGGCTTTCCTGGCGGCGGCCACAATGCGAAATTCAAGGGTGGCGTCCAGTTCCTTGACATTGAGAGCGTCGAGACGCGAGAAGCGATGCGGTCGGATCTCGCGCCGCTCCTGGCCTATTACCACTACGACGATCTCGACGTGGCGCTGGTAAGAGGAAGGGACCGGCGGGTGACCCGCTACATCAGCCAGTGGGTATTCGAACAGGTGGATGAGGATGGGCATCCCCTCTATGCGGGGATTCGCTACCTCTCGCGACTCAACACCGAGTGGGAATGCTGGGCGGTCTTCGACGACGTCGAGATCGAGGAGCTCGAGCGGCGACCTCTTCGCGGCGACGATCGCTCCTATAAGAAGATCGCCAAGCTCTACGGGCTAACGCCCCATTAGGGCAGAGAGTCTGCACGGTCGCGTGCTCGAAGATTGCCGCAGCGGCCAGTTCCTCCTCCCGCGTTCTA
>DASSNA010000108.1:0-3180 GCA_035688445.1 Solirubrobacterales bacterium
GGTTCTCGAGGAAGCTCTCGCCGCGGCTGAGCGGCAGCGTCGGCGTGTAGACCGTCAGGTGCGCCTCGGGGCGCAGGTCGCGGAGGAAGACGAGGGCGCTGAGGGCGCTCTCCCCTCCCCCGACGATCGCGATCTCGACCCGCTCGTCCTCCGGCACCCGGGCGAATTCCTCGCGGCGGCTGTCGCAGTGGAAGACGTGCGACTCGACATCGGGGTCATGGGGAAAGTGGCGGTGCACGCCGGGGCCGGTGAGGATGAGGACGCGGCCAGAGTGCCGCTCGGGGTCCTCGGGCCGACCGCGCTCTGCGACCTCGACCTGCCAGTTGTCGCCCCCGTCGGCGAGGGAGACCTCGGTCACTCTGCCGTCGTAAATGGTGATGCCCTCGGTCGCCCGTTCCAGCACCCAGCCGAGGTAGGCGCCGTAGTCCTGGTGCAGCACCGAGGGCGAGCCGGAATTGACCCAGGCCGCGTATTCGTGGCGTTCCATCGCGAAGCGCTGCCAGCTGAACGGCAAGAGCGCGGCGTCGATCTCATCGCCGACCGCGCCGAACTGGCGCGAGCTCTGGTACGGGAAGCCGATGTCCTTGATCGGCGGGATCGCCAGCGGCTCCTCGCCCGAAGTCATCCCGTTGCGCCCCAGCCAGGAGGCGGCGGGCTCGGTTTTCTCGATCACCGTCATCGAGATCTCAGCCAGGCCGAGGGTGTTGAGGATGTGGACCTTGGCGCCGATCGCGGCGGCCTTGGCGCCAGCGCCAACGATGAGAATGTCGCTCTCGGCCATGCTCTCCCCCTAGACCGGCGCCAGGGTCGGGGACTCGGACTCCGTCGCGCCACCGGCGCGCGGTTCGGCGATCACCAGCCCCTTCTGGTCGGGGCTGAAGGAGATCGCGGATTTGCGCGCTCGCTCGCCGCTCGACTCGACGGCCCGCAGTTCGGTGCTCTCGAAGACGACGCGCAGCACGCGTTTCATCTCCATTTCCGCGTAGCTGGCGGCGAGGCAGCGGCGGACACCGCCGCCGAAGGGGATCCAGGTGTAGGTGCCGGGCTGTTTGCCGACGAAGCGCTCGGGGAGGAAGCGAAGGGGTTCGTCGTACCAGCGCCCATCGCGGTGGATCAGGTGGATACAGGGGGCGACGATCGTGCCGGCAGGCAGGTCGTAGCCGCCGAGGCGCAGCGGCTCCAGCAAGGTGCGGACGACGACCGGGACCGGCGGGCGCAGCCGCAGCGTCTCCTTCACCACCGCATCGAGGTAGGAGCCATCGCCGGAGACGATGTCGGCGCGCAGCAGGTCCAGTTTGTCGGGGTTGCGCAGCAGCCGCTCGAAGGTCCAGGCCAGCGTGCTCGAAGTCGGCCCGTCGGAGAGCAGCGTCACCAGTTCGTCGCGCAGGTCCTGGTCGGAGAGCGGTGAACCGTCCTCGTAGCGGGCCCCGACCAGCATCGAGACGACGCCGATCTCGCCACCGTCGGGTTCGGACTTGCGCCGCTGCACCTCCTCCATCACCGCGTCCTCGACCGCGCCCATCGCCTCGCGGTAGCCGCGGCTGCGGGTCACCCAACCGGGGCCGAAGGCGGCGAGCATCGCCAGGTTGCCCGGCTCGTTCATCCAGGTGGTGAGCGCCTGCAGGCGCTCGCGCAGCGGCTGCAGGCGCGGGCTCTGCGAGTCGGGACCGAAGACGGCGCGCATCACCACGTCGAGGGTGACGTCCTGCATCCGCGGCCAGAGCACGAACGGCTCGCCGACCGGCCAGCGGGCGATCTCCTGCCGCGCCACCTTGGCCATCATCTCCGAGTCCGCCTGCACCGCTTTGCCGTGGAAGGAGGGCAGCATCAGCTTGCGCCTGGTCATGTGCTCCGGTTCTTCCAGCAGCATCACCGAGCGCGGGCCGAGCAGCGGCCCCAGCAGCGGGTTGGCGGTAGCGACGCCGACCGCCTGCCCGGCGGTGAAGACCTTTTTCACGTCGTCGGGGTCGGCGAGGATCACCCAGTCGCCGTAATGCCGGATGCGCAGGGTGAAGGTGTCGCCGTAGCGGCGGTGACAGCGCTCGAGGAACGGCATCGGCCGCAGGGTCCAGCCGACGGCCTGCAAGGCTCGCGGCATCCGCGGGCCGGGCGGTTTTTTGCTTATGCGATGGCTCATGCGGCGTCCCTCCCTCCGTTTTCGGCAGCGAGTTCGTCCATCAGCTCGTCCTCGAGCTTGCAAGTCGTCGCGATCAGCAGGTCGAAGAGGTCGGCGGTGAAGTCCTGCGGCAGGTTCGCCTCGGCGCCGCGGGCTAGGTAGCGCTCGCGCACCAGCTTCACCCGGTCGGGCTGCATCATCGGGATCTCGTGCTCGCTCTTGTAGACGGCAACTTCGCGGCAGATGTCGAGCCGCTCGCCGAGCAGCTTCGCGATTGAGTCGTCGATCTCATCGAGGCGGCGGCGAAAGGGCTCGAGGCCGTTGGCGCTCATCGGTCCTCCTCCCCCAAAAGGCCGGTGGCGAAAGCGTGGCTGCAGGCGGCGAGGTCGCCGAGGGAGTAGCCGCCCTCCTGGATCACGCAGATGGGCAGTTCCGAGCGTGCCAGCAGGCGGCCGACGCCGGTGAAGATCTCGGGCCGGAAGCTCCAGTTGCCGTGCGGGTCGCCGGCGACGGTGTCGAAGCCGAGCGAGACGACCAGCGCCGCGGCGATCTCGCCGAGGTCGTGGATCGAAGCGGCGACCTCTTCCAGGTAGGTCCGCTCGTCGGGGCTCTCGCCGAAGGAGACGGCGCGTTCGCCGGCCAGCCGCGGCAGCGGCGTCCCCGGCGGCAGGTTGGTCACCGGCGCCGCGTGCAACGAGTGCAGGGCGGCGTGGGGCGCCATCCGCTCGACCAGGGCCGAGGTCCCGTTCGGGTAGTGGAGATCGAGGTCGACGATCCCGACCGGCCGCAGGCCACCGTCGCAGAGGCGGCGCACCGCCGCGGCGGCGTTGTTGAGGTAGCAGTAGCCGGCGTGGAAGGCGGGGCCGGCGTGGTGGCCGGGTGGGCGGCAGACGGCGTAGGTGTAACGGGCGCCCTCGAGCAGCCGTTCGGCGTCGGTGATCGCGGTGCGGATCCCCTCCCGCGCGGCGGCGACGAGATTGGCGTTGACGGGGATGTCGGGCTCGAGACCGGGCGGCGCGAACTGCGGCATCACCACCGGCTCATCAGAGGAGAGTTCCTCCAGC
>DASSNA010000145.1:0-4554 GCA_035688445.1 Solirubrobacterales bacterium
GCAGTCGCCGGCGGCGTAAATGCCCTCGACCGAGGTCCGCAGCTTCGAGTCGCAGACGATCCCGCCGTCGCCGACCTCGAGTCCGGCTCGCTGCGCCAGCATCGCGTCGGGCCGCACCCCGGCCCCGACCACGACCGCGTCGCACTCGACGGTGAGGCCGCTCTCAGTAATCACCGCGCTCACCCGCCCGTCGCCCTCAAAGGCGCTCAGGCTCTCACCACCGTGGAAGGTGACGCCGTGCTCTTCCAGCCGCCGCTGGAACCAGCGCCCCGCCTCCTCGCCGAAGGTGCGCGAGAGCGCCACGTCCTCCATCGCGATGATCGTGCACTTCGCGCCCCGTGCGGTCAGCGAGGCGGCGACCTCGCAGCCGATGTAGCTGCCGCCGATCAGGACGACGTTCTCGGCTCCCTCGGCGTCGGCGCGAATGGCATCTGAGTTGCCGAAGGCGCGCAGGTAGTGGATGCCCTCGTTCTCTGCCCCCTCGACCCGGAGGATGTTGACCATCGCCCCGGTGCCGAGCAGCGCCTTGCCGAAGGTGACCTCTTCCCCACCCTGGACCTTAGCCGTCCGCGCCTCGGTGTCGAGCGAGAGCACGTTGCGCCCGGTCAGCAGCTCGACCCCGTTCTCCTCGTACCAGGAGGCCGGGTTAACGTGGGCGTCCTCGCGCGAGGAATCCCCCTGCATGTAGTCCTTCGAGAGCGGCGGCCGTTCGTAGGGCGGCTCCGGCTCGCGGCCGGCCAGCAGGATCGAGCCCTCGGCCCCGCGGCGGCGCAACTCGGAGGCGCAGTGGGCGGAGGCCATGCCGCCGCCAATCAGCAGGAAATCGACTTCACGATCGGCCATCGCAGAAAGCTCCTATCCGGTGGTGTTTCGAATCACTACCCGGTTAGCGTCCGTTATTGCGGCGGTCTTACCCGTCGGAGCCGTTGCTGCCGTTGCCGCCGCTTTCGGGACCGAAGAGCTCCTTCAGGTCGTCCTCCTTGCCGGGGTCGAGGACAGCGAGGATCTCGTCGCCTTCTTCGAGCACGGTGTCGGCGGTAGGGACGAACCCCTTGCCCTCGCGCAGGACCGAGATCAGCAGGCTCCCTTCCGGCATCTGCAGGTCGCCGACCCGGCGGCCGGTGACGCTCGAGTTCTTGCCCAGCAGCATCTCGATGATCTCCAGCTGCTCCTGCTGGAGATCGAGCAGGTGGACCAGCCCGTACTCGGGCACCTCGTGCTCAAGTAGACGCAAAATCAGGTCCGTCGCCGAAACCCAGGGCCTGATCCCGAGCAGGTCGAAGTGGTGGCGGTTGCGGGGGTTGTTGACCCGGGCGATGATCTGGTCGACCAGGTACTTCTCCTTCGCCACCTGGCAGATCAGCATGTTGTCCTCGTCGTCGCCGGTGACCGCGATCACCATGTCGGCGCGCTGGATCCCGGCCCGCTCCAGCACCCAGAGCTCGGAGGCGTCGCCGTAGGAGACGTTGTGCTCGAGCTCCTGCTCGACGGTCAGGTAGCGGCGGCGGTCGTTCTCGATCAGCGTCACCTCGTGGCCTTTGTCGAGCAGCTCGCGGGCGAGGTTCCAGCCCACCTTCCCTGCTCCGACGACGATGATGTACATGGTCTCCCCTCGTCTCCTTCGGCCTACGCCGCCGCCGGTGCGTCGTCGGGGGCTCCGCCGCGCTCGGCGGACTCGCGCACCGCGCTCTCCAGCATGTCGATCGCGACCCGGGTCGGGCAGACGGTGTTGAGGCCCTGGCGCTGGTACCACTCGGCCCGCAGCGGGTCGAGGACGCGCGCGATCACGGTCGGGACCTCGTAGCGGCGCTGGGCGATCTGGGAGATGACGATGTTGGTGTTGTCGCCGTCGGTGGAGGCGATGAAGACGTCCGCGTCGGCGATCCCGGCCGCCTCCAGCGCCTCGGTCTCGAGGCCGGCACCGACAGTGAACTGGCCGCCGAGGTCCTCCCAGCTCTTCTCGAGGCCGACCTCGAGCCGGGCGTGCGACTCGGGGTCCTCGTCGAGGCAGGAGACAGAGTGCCCCTCGCGGAGCATCGCCCGGGCAACCGAGGAGCCGACACGGCCGCAGCCGACGATCAGAACGAACATGGCCCGGATACTAGACGTGGATCAGGGTTCCGGCGGGGCCGTCAGCAGGACCCGACAGGGGGCTTTCTTCAGCACGTACTCGGTGGCAGCCCCGATCTCCGCCGGCTTCGCCGCGCCGATGCCGCCGATCATCGCCCCGCCGCGGATCTTGGTCGGCGGCTCACCACCGATCACGATCGCTTCCGCGTGGCCGCGCCGGGCCGCCTCGAGGATCCCCGCCCCCAGCTTGCGGGCGCGGATCACGTCGGTGGTGACGACCACGTCCTCGTACTCCTCCCCCACTTCGCGCGCCCGCTCCAGCGTCCGCCGCGCCTGCTCCTCGCGCTCCTTCGGCAGCACCGCGTCGAGCGGCAGCGTCAGCGGCACCTCGATCACGTAGACGATGTCGAGCCGGGACTCGCCGCTGTCCTTCGAGTCGGCCTGCTCGGCCGCGGCCAGCCGCCCGGCGGTGGCGACGATGTCGTCGTCGAGCTTGGTCCCGAAGACGGGCACCAGGATGTTGCTGAATTCGACCTCGGGCACCTGCTTGGTCAGGGCCCGCTCGGTCACCGAGACGCGCTTGGTCAGCGTCGTCCCCTCGAAAACCTTGCGGTAGACGACGTAGAAGACGAGGCCGAAGGCCATCCAGCCCAGCCCGACCCAGCGCGCGGTCGTGTGGAAGGCGAGAACGCTGAGGAAGGCGAGGCCGCTGAGCAGGGCGGCGACGAGCGCCGGCACCGGCAACACCGCGATCCCCCAAGGAACGCCGAGCGGTATCCGGAACGGCCGCCGCTTCTCCGGCGCCTTCACCCGCATGCGGATGATCGAGAGGTGGGCGATCGTGATTGCCAGCGTCGCCCCGAAGGCGTAGATCGAGGCGAGCAGCTTGACGTTGGTGGGGATAACCAGCCCGATCGCGATCACGCCGCTGATCGTGATCGCGATGTAGGGCGTGGCGGTGCGCCTGTCGAGCTTGCCGAGCCAGCTCGGGATCTGGCGGTTGATCGCCAGCGTGTAGATGTGGCGCGAGACGCCGAGCATCGAGGTGCTGGCGGCCCAGATCAGCACCGGCGTCGCCACCACCGCGACCAGCCAGCGCATCGTGTCCGCCACCCAGGCCGGGTGGTAGGCGGAGACGACCCCGAGCACCGGCTCCTCGACGAATTCGCCGCCGAGCGCGGTGTGCGGTCCGTGCGGGCCGCCGATGACCGGCACCGCCATCAGCGCCACCGCCGCCATCCCGGCGTAGACGAGCGGCACCCCGATCGCGCCGAGGCTGGCGACGCGTTTGAGGTCGCGGCGGTCGACGTCGATGTCCGGGGCGAGGTCGGAGGCGGCCTCGATCCCAGCGTAGGCGAGCATCGCCACCACCGCCGCGTAGATGATCTGGCGGGCGCTCGGCGAGGTGAAGAGGTGGACGTGTTCGGTCAGCCGGTCCGGGTGCCAGACGGCGAGGACGCCGACGACGATCACCGCCAGCTGCAGGCCAAGGTCAGCGAGGGCGAGGAAGGCGAGCGGGCGCTGGCGCTCGCGGCCGGTGATGTTGAGGATGTTGAGAACGCAGACGGCGACGATCACCGCGGCGGCGATCCCGATCTCCCAGCCGGGGTCGGAGAAGTCGCCCGAGATCGGCTCCATGTAGTGCGGGACCGAGATCGCCGCCAGGGCGATCACGATCAGGTAGTCGATCAGGATCGCCCAGCCAGCGATGAAGGCGATCAGCTCGTTGAAGGCGTGGCGGGCGAAGGTCGAGGAGCCGCCGCGCTCGCGGAACATCGCCCCGCCCTCGACGTAGGTGAGCGTGGTGAGGCCGAAGAGCAAGCCGGAGGCGAGGAAGATCAGCGGCGTCAGGCCGAGGCCGCGGTCGGCGACGACGCCGAGGGCAAAGTAGATCGAGAAGCCGACCGCCGAGTAGGCGGCGGCAAAGAGCGAGGGGACGCCCAGCCCGCGCTCGAGGATCGGCTCGGCGCGCGGCTCCTCGGGTGGGGTCTGCCCCTCGCCATGCTGCGGGCGCGCGCCGTCTCCGTCGCCGGCCCGCCCCGGCGTGGCGCCGTCGGGCGTGCTCACTTGGTGGGCCTCGTGTTGATCCAGAGCCGCCCGACGCCGATCGCGAGGAAGGCGACCCCGATCAGGACCCCGACCGAGGCCGGGCCGCCCCCATGGACGAGAGTTCTCACCAGCACCAGCAATCCGATTGCGATGAAGACGAGGGAGAAGCCGCGGACGGCGCCGTGGTAGAGCCGGTCGCCGCTCACGGCGTCGCCTCCGCCAGCGCCGCACCGGGGATCGCGGGCGGCTTTTCGGTCGGGTCGGAGACGATGATGACCCGGCAGGGGCGCTCGGCGACCACGCCGAGGGCGAAGTAGATCGAGAAGCCGACCGCCGAGTAGGCGGCGGCGAAGAGCCACGGCACCCCGAGGCCGCGGCGCAGTTTGCCCTTGCGGGCGGCGTGCGGGGCCTTCATCGGTTCTGTCGGCTCGCGAT
>DASSNA010000154.1:0-5991 GCA_035688445.1 Solirubrobacterales bacterium
CTAACCAGGCTGAGCATTCGCTGCATCGGAATCCCCTGCAAGGGCCGCATTTGCAGCGCAATCGGTCACCCGACCCATGACCGCTGAGCTTCAACAAACTCAATCGTCATCGTGCCGATGTCCAATCGCCCAGATCTCGAACCAGAGCAACCCCACCAGCACGATCCCGAAAGCGATGAACGGCGGCAGCCACCCATGCGGATGGACGATCGCCAACGACACCACCGCAAAAGCGTCTGCGGCCAGCAGAAAGGCGACCAACACCGGCCGCATCGCCGACCATCCACCTCCACCTCCGCCCGCCCCTTGCACCGCTACCATCCCCTTCCCGCCGGAGTAGCTCAGCTGGTTAGAGCAGCGGAATCATAATCCGCGTGTCGGGGGTTCGAGTCCCTCCTCCGGCATGACACTGGCGCATATTGGGCAGGAGGGCTCGGGGGTTATCTCCTCCCGCTCGACCGCCATGGTCCTCAAATCGAGCGTGTAACCGACGCCCAGGGTTGCCGGCTCCATCAGGCCGGACAGGTGGTGAACGATCTCCATGGCGACGATTCCGCCAATCACTCCACAAGGCGGGCCCAGGCTCGGAGCGGGCGATTCACGCCCGCGAAGTTGGTCGATGGCGATGTCATACAGGGGGTACTCGCGGCGGTAGCGGATGTCCTGACACTCGTAACAACCGGTCCTCCCCGGCACGTAGAGCGGGCCCACTCGGACCAGCGGCGGTAACTGACTCATCGCGATGTACGGAATGCCGGCTTCGAAGCAGGCGGCGTTACACCAGTGCTCCACCTCGTACGCCGGCCAATCGATGCCGTCCACCACCAGATCGGCGCCGGCGATGCACTCGGAGAGTTCCCCCTGGCTCTCTATCCGACCGAAGGTGGAGCGAATCTTCACGGCCGAGTTGAAGGAGCGCAGTCGCTCCGCCGTCACCGCGACCTTACGTTTGCCAAGGTCGGCCTCGGAGAACTGGATCTGTCGATCAAGGTTGCTGATCTCGACCCGATCTCCGTCGAACAGCCATAGCTCGCCCACTCCACAGCAGGCCAGCTCCCAGGCAACCCGCCCGCCCAGTCCGCCGACGCCGAGCACCGCCACCACCGCCTCACGCAGACCTCGCTGGCACTCGTTGGGGACGGGTCCGTCCTGACGGACGTCGCTGAAGTACCGAGGCTGCCGATCGAACCGCTCTCTTTCATCGGGCGGCATCTGCCGATCTTCGGCGGCGTCCTCGAGTAGGAACAACGCCTGCATCGACGCGAGCGCCTCATCTACCTTCTCCCAGCCGAAGCGAGCGCGCAGCTGATCGACCGTGCTGCTGCCGTCCAGGGCCTCGAGTAGCTCACGTTCCGATGCATCCGGCCCCGAAATGCAGATGTCATCCGCGGCCGCCCGCATCAGGATCACGTCTCCATTCGGCGCCTCCACGCGGTCGATGCTCCGCTTTATCCGGGGACGCTTAAGCTGGGTCACCTGGCGCCTACCTGCCATGGAAGGACGGACTGGGCGACCAGCGCAGCCGCCCAATCCAGTTCACTACCGCAACTTGATCGTTGAAACCAAAGGTACGGCCGGTGGGATCGGGGCGAGCTTCATGGTCATCACCTCGCTTTGCCCTGGTCAACGGGCCTTGGTGATTGACAGATTCGGAATCGTCCTTGAGATCACCACGGTGGTCATTTATCTCTACCTCGCCTTCGTGGTTGACACCGTTGGTAAGGCTGGTGGGACTGACTGGAGCTTCATCACCTCACCTTCTTTCTCGATCAGCGCGTCTTGTTGAGTGATGCGCCGGGGAGCGCAGGGCATATGCAGCGCAGGGTCATGGGCAACTCCTTGGTCGCTAAGTATCATTTATCACAAATATTCTTTATTAAACACCCCCCACTCTCGCCAGTCAATGCCTGAGGAGAGTTCCCGTTTGCCGAGGCCGATACGGCATACCGGGGGCGAAAATACGGTGGTTTTGCTGATGCGAGGGAACTTTCTCGGCCGTACGGTCGTAGGCAGTCACGCAAAGCGAAACTGGAGGTTGGAAATGAAGCTGTATGGAATCGTTCGCCGCAACGGTTGGCGGACGCCGGAGGACCTGGAAGTAGCCGGTAAACGGTCGGCGGAAGTGGGCGACGAACCGGGCTCCGGGGTCCGCTGGATTCGCAGCTACGTGCTGGCGGAGGAAAGCGGCGAGGTCGGGACCTTTTGCATCTACGAGGGCGAGAGCCCAGAGGCGATCCGGGCGCACGCCGAGGCCTCGGACCTGCCCTGCGACGAGATCATCCCGATCGCCGACACGGTCATCGTCCGCCCCGATCCAGTGGCGGCGACGAACTGAGGTCCCCCGTGGACGCCGACGGGACGGAAACCGGTCTATGCAACCGGTTTTCGTCCCGTCGACAGGGTTGTGACGGCGGCGTGCAACCGACCTAGACTGACTTCGTGATGGAGAAGGGGACTCCGCTCGTTGGCCGGACTGCTGAGCTCGCTCGTCTTGGCGAGGCCGCCGAGCGGGCTCGCCAAGGGACCGGCTCGCTGCTCCTTCTCTGCGGCGAGGCGGGTGTCGGCAAGAGCCGCCTCACTGCGGAGGCCGCCGGCGACTGGGACCTCGCTCTGCGCGGAGCCGCGGCCGACGGCTCCGCCACCCCCTACGGGCCGATCGTCGATGCGCTGCGCTCGCACCTGCGTGGCGACGCGGAGGCGCTCGCCGGCTGCGGCCCGCTCCTCCCCCACCTCGCGTTGCTCCTGCCCGAGCTCGGCGACGCCGCAGCCGTGACCGAGCGAGCGACGATCTTCGAGGCGATCCGCTGCGCCCTCGCCCATCTCAGCGCTGAGGGTCCGGCGCTCGTCGTCCTCGACGACCTGCAGTGGTCCGACGAGACGACGCTCGAACTGCTGGCGGCGCTCGCCGAGCCCCTGCAGCGGATGCCGGTACTGGTGATCGGCGCCTATCGCTCCGATGGCCTGCCCCGCGACCACCGGCTGCGCTGGCTGCGCAACGAGCTGCGCCGCTCCGGCCAGCTGGAGGAGCTCTCGCTGGACCCCCTCGACCGCGACGGGGTCGGCCAGCTACTGACCGCCCTGCTTCCCACGCCACCCTCCCCGTTCCTCACGAGGACGGTCCACGACCGCACGATGGGCTCCCCCTTCTTTGTCGAGGAGCTGGTCGCGGCGCTGCAGGTGCGCGACGCTCTGCAGCCGGGCCGGCGCGGCCTCGAGCTGACCGAGGAGGACGAGGTCCCAGTCCCGGACACGATCCGCGAAGCGGTGCTGGTCGGCACCTCCGAGTTCTCCCCCGAGGCCCGCGAGGCAGCCGAGGCGGCGGCCGTCTGCGGGCAGCAGGTCGACCTCCACCTGGTGGCGGGGCTTTCGAGCGACGCCGGCCTGATGACGCTGCTGGATGCGGGGCTGCTCAAGGAGCAGGGCGCCGGCCGCGCCGCCTTCCGCCACGCCCTGACGCAGGAGGCGCTCTACGCAGAGGTACCGTGGATGAAGCGCCGTGATCTCCACCGCCGCCTCGCTGAATCGATCGAAGGTGACGGTGGCTCCAGTCTCGAGCTCGCGACCCACTGGCTCGGCGCCGGCGCAGAGAGCCGCGCCCGCGAGGCTCTGGTGCTGGCGGCGCGCGAGTCCGAGTCCCTGCAGGCCCACCGCGACGCGGCCAAGGCGGCGAGCCAGGCGCTCGAGCTCTGGCCAGACGGGGAGGCGCTAGAGCTACGGCTGGAAACGCTCGAGCGCTACGGGCGCTGCGCCGAGCTCGCCGGCGAGATGACCGCGGCCGCGAAAGCCTGGCGCGAGCCGGCGGCAAGCCACGACCGGCATGGCGACGGGGTGGGCTACGCGCGCGCTCAGCGGCGCCTGGCGGCCGTCAACGACCTGGTCGGGGAACGCGACGCGGCCTTCGCCGCCCGCCGCCTCGCCGCCGACGCCTTCGCCGCCGCCGGCGAGCCGACCGAAGCGGTGCTGGAGCGGCTGGCGATGGCCGAGCACCACCGCCGCACCGCCCGCTACGCGGAGGCGATCGAGCTGACCGAGCTCGCCGCCGAGGAGGCCAGCGCCGCCGGCCGGGCCGACCTGCGGGCGCGGGCGCTCGGACTGCAGGGGGTGGCACAGGCGAAGGGCGGGCAGTTCGAGGAGGGACTGGACGCCGTGCGCACCGGCCTCGCCCTCGCCCTCGAGGAAGACCTGACGCCGGTCGCGGCGGAGCTCTACCAGCGGCTCAGCCTCGTCCTCTACGACGGCGCCGACTACCGCAGCGCCGAAGAGGCGCTCGACACCGCCCTCGAGCTCTGCCCCAGCGACGGCAAAGACGCCGGCCTCGAGCTCGCCTGCGTCACCTGCCTCGTCTACGTGCTGCGCGAGCGTGGCGAGTGGCCCCGGGCAGAGGAGCTCGGCCGGGAGCTGATCGACCAGGGCACCGCCGTTTGGGTGGCCGAGGGGCTGATCGGCGCGATCCACGCCTTCCAGGGCAAGCTCAGCTCCGCCCGGCGCCTGCTCACCGCCTCACGCGCGGTCTCCTCCTCGGTTCGCCACTACAACATGTACGTCGACGACGACCTCGCTGGCGATCGTCGCCGCCGCCGAAGGCCTCGACGACGAGGCCGCCAAGCACTGCCGCGAGCTGCTCGCCCGCTGGGAAGAAGGCGAGGACCATCACTACGCGGTCTGGGGGATGCGCTGGGCGGCCAGCCACTTCGCCCAGCGCGGCCAACGTGACGCTGCCGGCGCCTGCGCCGAGGCGCTCAGCCAGATGGCCTCCAAGGCTGGCCACCCCGACGCTCTGGCGGCGCTTGCCCAGGCCTTGGGCGAGCTGGCCCTGCTGGAAGGCGACGAGGCCGCCGCGGCCGAGCACCTCTCGCGCGCGGTCGAGCTGCACCGCACGTTGGCGATCCCGCACGAGCGAGCGCAGGTCGAACTGCGCGCCGGCGTCGCCTTGGCGGCAGCCGGCGAACGCGAGCAGGCGCTGGCGCGGCTCTGCGATGCCTACCGCGTCGCCAGCAAGCTCGGCGCCCGGCCGCTCGCCGCGGAGGCGGCGCAGCGGGTGTCCGACCTCGGCGAGTCGGTGGCGCAGCGGCTTGGCAACCGCGCCGCCGCGGCCTCGGCCAATGGCGTCGGGCTCACCCGCCGCGAGCTCGAGGTGCTCCGCCACGTCGCGATCGGCCGCACCAACCGGGAGATCGCCCAGGAGCTCTTCATCAGCCAGCGCACCGTCGACATGCACGTCCGCAACCTGCTCGGCAAGCTCGAGGTCCGCTCGCGGGTCGAGGCCAGCCACCGCGCCGGCGAGCTTGGCCTGCTGGACAGCTGAGGGAGGATGCAGAGATGACCGACGGCGACTTCCCGGGCTTAACCGACATCCACGCCCATCCGGCGATGAATGCGTTCCTCTGGGATCGCGACCTGCGCAAGCACTACTTCACCAGCAACACCTTCTGCCCAATCGCCAGCCTCACCGACTTCAAGATGCTCGAAAAGGGCGAAATCAAGGTGCTCTGGTCCTCGCTTCACGTTCCCGAGCCGAACTACTTCCACGCCCCTCCTCTCTGGCTCGCGGCGCATTTGACGAAGGGAGGTCGCAACCTGCTGAAGGGGGACGCCTGGGCATCCCTGCTGCTCCAGATGCAGGAGATGGAAAAGCAGGTGGAACGAACGAGTCGGTTCGAGATCGCCCGCTCCAACGCTGACCTGGACCGAATCAGGGAAGAAGACAAGACCGCCATCGTGCAGACGGTCGAGGGAGGTCACGCTCTCGGGGGTGCCAAAGTGCCGATCGCGAAGCGCCTGGAACACCTCGATGAGCTCGCTAAAAAAGGTGTTGCCTCGCTGACGCTGGCGCATCTCTTTCCCAACGACCTTGCCGGACATGTCGACGCGATCCCGGCGGAGGAGCACAAGATCCTCGTCTGGCGCCTGGACCCGGAAGTGGACCTAAAAAAAGGTCTCACCCCAGAGGGAAAACAGGTGGTCGAGCGGATGTTCGAGAACAAGATGATC
>DASSNA010000159.1:0-7929 GCA_035688445.1 Solirubrobacterales bacterium
TGCTGCTCGGCGTTTACGGCTCTCAATCGCTTAGAGCGGAAGAGAAAGGTGCCGCCTGGCCCGTTATCCGCTTCCTCGTCGCCGGCGTTTTCGTCTGGTCCGCCTCGTTGCTGACTCCGATCGACGGGCTCGAACAGCTGGGCCTCTGGATCGGCTTCATCGTCCTCGACTCCGCCTGCCGCGCTGCCCTGGCGCCTTACCTGGAGCGGCTGAACCCACAGGAGCGCTGGGTGCTGGTGGGTGACGAAGAGACGGCCGAACGACTGCGCGCCTACACCCCGCTGAAGAAATACGCGAGCGTCGTCGGCACCGTGCCGCCGGCTGAAAAAGACCCGGGTACGGCCGGCCGCGTCGCCGCCCTCGAGGTGGTCGAGCGCTACCACGCCGACCGCGTCGTCATCTCGACCCCCCACGCCGATGACGAGGGTCTGCTGGAGCTGGTCCGCGCCTTCAAGTCGATCGGCGTCCCGGTCAGCCTCCTCCCCCGCCCACTCGACCTGCTCGAGGCCCAATCGGTGACCCCGAGCCGGGTTGGTGGCGTGCCGCTGATCGAGGTCGAGGCGCTGGCCGCCCGCGGTGCCGTCCCCTACAAAGGGCCGAACCGCCGCGCCACCCGCAAGACCAAAGTCAGCGTCGTCGTGCCGGCGATGAACGAGGAGCAGAACATCCATCAGGTCCTCTCCGAACTACCGGACGGCCTGCACGAGGTGATCCTCGTCGACGGCAACTCGAGCGACAACACGATCGAGGCCGCCCAAGCCGCCTACCCCGGCATCCGCGTCACCACCCAGAGCGGCCGCGGCAAGGGCGATGCCTTCCGCACCGGCTTCGCCGCCGTCACCGGCAACCTTGTGGTCATGCTCGACGCCGACGGCTCCGCCGACCCGGCCGAGATCCCCAGCTTCGTCGCCGCGCTAGAGGCCGGCGCTGACTTCGCCAAGGGCTCGCGCTTCCTTGAAGGCGGCGGCAGCGCCGACATCACCGCTCTGCGCAAGCTCGGCAACGGCGTCCTCAGCGGCAGCGCCAACCTCCTCCACGGCACCCACTTCACGGACCTCTGCTACGGCTACAACGCCTTCTGGGCTCGCTGCCTGCCCTGGATCTCGCTCGACGTGCCGGGCTTCGAGGTGGAGACGCTAATCAACCTCCGCATGGCTAGCGCCGGGATGAAAATCTCCGAGGTCCCGAGCTACGAGAAAGAGCGCATCTCCGGCCAGAGCAACCTGAAGACCTTCCGCGACGGCTTCCGCGTCCTCGGCACGATCCTCAAAGAGGGCCGGCGCCGCCGCAGCCTCCGCCACGAGCGCCTCCACGCTCCCGCCGAGGTAACCGAGCAGCAACGCGCCCGCGCGGCCGCTTAGCGGCCAGGGACCAAGCGCGCCGGTAGGGAGGGGGCCGACACCCCTCCTCCGGAATTGACGCACCTCGCTTCCGCTCGGAGCGAGCATGCTGCGCGGGCTACGCCCGCGCAAAAGACAGATTGCATATCGCCGAACATTCCTCCGGAGGGGCATCGGCCCCCTCTCCCAACAGAGCTCCAAGGGACGCCCACCAGTTCCGTGGTTCCTTTCAGACGCATACCGTCCCAAAGGAACCACGGGATTGGGAGCGGGCCCTGGTTGACGGCGTCTTGGAGAGCGTGTGGTGGGGGAGCGCGGTGACCCTCTGAACGTTTTGCGCCTCTGGCCTGACAGCAATCTCGGCCAGCTGGAGGCGACCCTGCCAGCAGGCGAGTGAAGAGGGTTACCCGGGCTCCCGTACCGGGGGCGGTGGTCTCGCAGCGTCAGCCGATCAGCGCGCGGGCGGCTCTATCGGGCTGTTGTTGATGCCGCCGTAGAGGTTGGGGCGGAAGGCGCCGGAGCGGAGGCCGGAGCGGAAGGCGTTACTGGCCTTCTTTGAAGTCTCCAGGGGCCAGTGGGTGCCGCGGTCGTTGATGTCGTACCAGATGATCGCGCGGATCTTGCGGTAGCGGTGGCGAACCTTGGAGAGCATGTCCTTGATCCAGGCGGGCTTGCTGCCGCCCTTGTCGGAGGAGGCGACCTCAGCCAGCATCACCGGCTTGCCGGGCGCCACCCTGCTGATGATCCGCTTGTAGGTGCGGTGGAAGACCTGGTTGAAGTTCTGCCAGCCCGGTGAGCCACGGCGCTCGCCCCAGTTAAAGCCGTCGATGCCGGTCCAGTCGACGTAGGCATTACCGGGGTAGAGCTCACCCAGCGGCGTCAGGGAGTTGTAGAGGTCAACGTTGGGGCACCAGACCCAGGTGACGTTGGTCGCCCCGACCGAGGTGAAGATGTCATGCACGTGGCGCCAGGCAGCGACGAACTGGCCCGGGGTGTTGCCGTTGACTCCCTCCGACCAGGGGAACCAGAAGCCGTTCATCTCCCAGTTGAAGCGGAGGAAGAAGGGGTGGCCCCAGGCCTTCGCTTTGAGCGCGAATTCGCGGATGTAGCCGTCGTAGACGCCGTCGATCACCTTGCCGAGGCTGAAGGCGGGCTGATCGACGCTGGGCGGGCTCGAGGTCGAGTTCCAGCTGAAGACCGGGATCGCCCCATAGTGGCGCACGTTTTCCAGCGGCGTGCTCGGGAATTTCGTCATTTCGCAGCCGTTTGAGTCACATTCGGCGAAGGGGGAGCTGAACTCGATCAGCGAAAGGCCCTTGCCGGAGAGGTGCTGGAAGCGCTGCACCGGCACCATGTCCCAGGGCGCCGCTTCGCCGGTCATCTGGTCGCCGATCTGGGCACCCCAGTAGAGCGAGGCGGGCGGGCGCTTCTTCGCCACCGCGACGCCGGGGAGCAGCAGCGCGGATACGAGCAGACAGGCGACGCCCGCCCACAGCAGGCGGCCCTGGCGCTTGCGCTCCCTTTTGCCTTGGCTCGTCTTCATCGTCTGCGCTTCAAACCCCGCCGGGTGACAATCGCTGCGGCGTGCTCTGCGGCGATCTTTACACCCCGTATACGGCTATGTCGGCCGCGGGGATCAGCGCAAGGGCAAAATCGGGCCGCCGGCCAGTTCGCTGAATCGATTATTCGCGTATATGCCCTTACGAATTCCGGCCGCGAAAGCCGTCGTCGCGGCCGTCGAAGTCTCAATCGGCCAGTCGACGCCGCGGTCGACCGTGTCAAAGTAGACCAGCGCCCTAACCCGCGGGTATCGCCACGGCAACTGCTGGAACATTTTCTTGATCCAGAGGGCCTTGTGGCCGCCGTAGGGACTGGTCGCGAACTCGCCCAGCATCAGCGGCTTGCGGGGCGCGATTTTCTTCGTCACCAGCTTGTAGGCGGGGTCGAAGATTGCGGCGAAGCTGCGCCAGGGCCGCGAGTTCACCGGGTTACGCCCCCAGTTGTAGCCGTCGAGGCAAGTCCAGTCGACGTAAGCATTGCCGGGATAAAGGCTCTTCAAGCGCTGCTTTTTTAGCTGCTTCTGCGTGTCGGCGTAAGGGCACCAGACCCAGGTGGCGTTGGTCGCCCCAACCGAGGTGAAGATGTCATGGACGTGGCGCCAGGCAGCGACGTACTGGCCCGGGGTGTTGCCGTTGACCCCCTCGTACCAGGGGAACCAGTTGCCGTTCATCTCCCAGTCGAAACGGAGAAAGAAGGGGTGGCCCCAGTCGCGGGCTTCGGTGGCGAATTTAGAGATGTAGGAGTCATAGCTGCCGTCGATCAGGCGCGAAAGCGAGAAAGCGGGCTGCTCGGCCGAGCTGCGGGGGGACGCTTCTGAGCCCCAGCTGAAGATCGGGATCGAGCCGTGCGCGCGGACGTCGTTCATCGCCCCAGCGGGGAAGGGATAGGGCCGGCATGGGTTGCGGCTGCAGTCCTGAAAGGAAGAGGAAAACTCGATCAGCGACAGCCCCTTACCGACGATCTGCTCGAAGCGGCTGACCGCGTTCATGTCCCAGGGCGCGTCAGTGCCGGTCAGCTGGTCGCCGATCCAGGCGCCCCAGTAGGTCGGCTTGGGCTTGGGGTGGTAGCGCTTGTGGTGCTGTTTCGGTTGGGCGGCGTCGGCAGCGCTGGTTGCAAGCAGGCAGCAGCCGGCCAGCGCCGCCAGCAGTACGACCAGCAGACGCGCCCCTATCAGGCGCTTCGGGTGAGGCCGAAAAACCAGAACGGCAAGTGTAGGGAACGCCATCCGTGGCCTTGCCAGGACGGCTCAGCTTGGGGGCTGAATCGCACCGCCGGCGAGACCGGCGTACGAGGCGCCGACGTAGAGCGGCTGCTGGATCCCTTCGGCGAAAGCCTGGGTGGCGCTGCCCGAGGTCTCGATCGGCCAGTCCATCCCGTCGTCGAATTTGTCGAACCAGAGCGCGGCGCGGATCTGGGGGTACTCGGCGGGAATCCGGGCGAGCGCGTCGCGGATCCAGGCCGCCTTCGAGCCGCCCTGCTCGCTGGAGCCGAACTCGCCCAGCATCAGCGGCTTCGAGGGGGCGATGTCTTCGGCGATTTCGCCGTAGCTGCGGCTGAACAGTTGGTCGAAGCTCTTCCAGCCACGCGGCGAAACGGGGTTGGTGCCCCAGTTGTAGCCGTCGAGGCCGGTCCAGTCGACGTAGGCGTCGCCGGGATAGAGCGAAGCGAGGCTCTGCAGCGAGCCGGAGGGGTCGACGAACGGGCACCAAACCCAGGTCGCGTTGGTCGCCCCGACCGCGGCGAAGATGTCATGCACATGGCGCCAGGCGGCGACGTACTGGCCGGGGCCGTTGCCGTTGACGCCTTCGCCCCAGGGGAACCAGTTGCCGTTCATCTCCCAGTTAAAGCGGAGGAAGAAAGGGTGACCCCAGTCGCGAGCTTCGGTGGCGAATTCGCGGATGTAGGTGTCGTAGCGGCCTTCGATCACGTCGGAGAGCTGGAAGTTGGGCTCGTTCAGGCTCGAGGGGATCGACTGTGAGCTCCAGCTCAGCACCGGGATCGAGCCGTGGGCGCGGATGCCTTCCATCGGCTCGGTCGGGAAGTCATAGAAGGAGCAGCTCGAGCTGCACTGGGCAAAGGGCTGGAAGAACTGGACCAGCGAGAGCGACTTGTGCGCGTCCGCTTCGAACTTGCTGACCGCGCCCATGTCCCAGGGCGCCTGTTCGCCGGTCAGGTGGGAGCCGATCGTCGCGCCCCAGTAGAGCGGCTGCGGGTTGCGGCTGGAGCGAGCGGGGGCGCAGCGACGGCGGATGCGGGTGGTGTTGATGCGCTTGGCGCGGCCGCGGGCACAGCTCTTGAAGCCGAGCGCCCGGGCGTCAGCCAGCTTCGCCCGGTGCGGGGACTTGGCGCTCGCCGGGCCGGCAAAGGCGATGCCAGCGCCGAGCAGGAAGAGCGCTGCCAGCGCCCAGACGAGGAGCGCGATCGAGCGACGACTGAAACCTTCGGCCATACAGGCCCATCGGCGCCCTGGCCGTTTGTTTCAGCTCTTCTCCCAGACCTGGACGTTTGTCCAGATTGGGTTGCAATTTGCCGCTCAGCCAGCCGGCTGGATCTTCGTCGCGCTAAGGCTGGTGAAGGTATTGCCGACGTAGGTCGAGCTCTGGACACCTTCGGCGAAGGCGCTGACAGCCGTGCTCGAAGTCTCGATCGGCCAGTCCATATTGCTGTCGAATTTGTCGAACCAGAGCAGGGCGCGGACCTTCGGGAATTCGGTCGGAAGCTGGTGCAGCATTTCCTTGATCCAGGTCGCCTTCGAGCCGCCGTACTCGCTGGAGGCGACCTCGCCGACCATCATCGGCTTCGAGGGGGCGATGGTGTTGGTGATGGTTTTGTAGCTCGAGCTGTAGACCTGGCTGAAGGTCTTCCATTTGTCGGGCTTGTTCGGGTTGGTGCCCCAGTTGTAGCCGTCGAGGCCGACCCAGTCGACATAGGCGTCGCCGGGGTAAACCGAGGCCAGCGGGGTGGCGCCGTTGTATTCGACGTTCGGGCACCAGACCCAGGAGACGTTGGTGGCGCCGACTTCAGTGAAGATGTCGTGGACGTGGCGCCAGGCAACGACGGATTCGCCCGTTTTGTTGCCGTTGACGCCTTCGTGCCAGGGGAACCAGTGACCGTTCATCTCCCAGTTGAAGCGGAGGAAGAAGGGGTGCCCCCAGGCCTTGGCCTTGGTGGCGAATTCGCGGATGTAGGTGTCGTAGCGGCCTTCGATCACGTCGGAGAGCTGGAAGTTGGGCTCGTTGTTGCTCGAGGGGATCGACTGCGAGCTCCAGCTCAGCACCGGGATCGAGCCGTGCATGCGGATGTTTTCCAGCGGCGAGGTCGGAAAGCCGTAGAAGGAGCAGCTCGCGCTGCACTGGGCGAAGGGCTGGAAGAACTGGACCAGCGAGACCTTTTTGCGCGTCTCTTCCTCGAACTTGCTGACCGCGCTCATGTCCCAGGGCGCCTGGTTCCCGGTCAGCTGCGAGCCGATCGTCGCGCCCCAGTAGATCGGGCCGCTGCTGGGAGCCGGCGTGGGTTCCGGGGTCGGTTCAGGCGTGGGTTCCGGTTCGGGCGTGGGTCCCGGTTCGGATTCAGGGGCCGGCGGCGCGTTGTAGACCTTCACGGTCACCGTCGTCGTTGCCTTCACGCCCCGCGATCCGATCGCGGTGGCGCTGAGGGTGTGGCTGCCGTTGCTGAGCTTGGTCGTATCGAGCGCGTAGGTGTAGGGGGCGCTCGAATCGCTCCCCCTGGTCGAACCGTCGATCGCGAATTCGACCTTGCTCGGCGAGCCGGCGCTCACCGCGGCTTCCCAGGTGAGATTGCCGGCGACGGTCTGGCCGTTGCTCGGCGCCACGGTGACGATCGCAAGCGCTTCCTTGGACCCGGTGTTCAGGCGCGAGGAGCTGGTGGTCGTCTTGCCGCTGAGCGCCTTGGCCCCGGAGATCCCTTCCGCCGCGAGGGCACCGGAGACCGGCAGCGCAGCGAGGGCCAGAGCGAAGGCAAGGAGGGTGGTGATGAGGGGGTGGCGCGACATGCCCGCCTCTCATCGGCCCCCACCCCTCCGAAACTTCAGTCCCCCCTCTCAGCTCTGGACGGATGGTCCAGTGCGAAGAAATGATCCATACAGATCAAGCAGGGCGACGGCGCATTCATCCCAGGAGGTCAGGCTCGGGGAGCGCTGCGGCTGCGGCTTGGCGAGCTCTTCGATCGCCGCGGCGGCAATCTGCTCCGGCGTCGCCTCGAGCGGAATCCCCCGCCCGAAGCCGTCGGCGGCGATCTCAGCGAGCCCACCAGCCTCGGCGACGAGTAAGCGGCGGCGGGCGGCGGCAGCCTCGAGCGCGACCAGGGGATGGGTCTCGAATTCGCTCATCAGCACCACCAGCGAGACTCGCCCCAGAAGCGTCGCCATCCCCTTCGGATCGTCGGCGGGGACGCTGGTGATCTCGACCCTGCCGTTGAGGCCAAGCGCCTCGGCCTGCTTGCGCAGCTCCTCTTCGTAGGGACCCTTGCCGACGATCAGCAGGCGCGCCTCGGGCTCTTGCTCGAGCACCAGCGGGAAGGCCTCGATCACCCGGTGGTGGCCCTTGTAGTGCTCGAGGCGACCGATCGAGGCCAGCGTCGGCGTCGCCGGCTCGGCGCTGGCGAGGTCGCCGTCGGAGAAGCTGAGGTCGGTGCCATTTGGGATGAAGGCGAAGCGCTCCGGCGGCACCCCCAGCGCCGCCCCGTACTGATCGACCTCGAAGCGGGCGATCGCAACCAGCCGCACGGCGCGCCGCAGCAACGGCCGCAGCAGCCGCATCTGCGCCCGCCGGGCGCGGTTGCGCAGCTGTGAGGAGTGGCCGCCGCCGTGGAAGGTGACGACGTAGGGAAGCCGCAGCGTCAGCGCCCGCAACATCGCCAGTGGTGCCACCAACGTGTGGTAGCTCTGGACGTGCACGAGATCCCACTTCTCCTTCCCCATCGCACGCCAGAGCCCAGGTGCGAAGTACCAATCGCGGCCACGGGGCCAGGCGCGCAGAGTGCGGATCTGGACCCCGTCGCGGACCTCGCT
>DASSNA010000171.1:0-4604 GCA_035688445.1 Solirubrobacterales bacterium
CGCCTGGGGACGATGGTCAAGCTCGCCACGGCCCTCGGCACCACCCCCGGAGACCTCTGCAAGGGCATCGCCTGGGACACCGGCGCTCGCGCCTACAAGATCGACAACCCGAGCTGAGGGACGGGTCGGTGCGGTAGGGAGGGGGTGGGTGTCACTCGTTCCGACAAAAGCCGAGCTAATTAGCTCGGCTTTTTGAGTATCCGTCGGCTCGAGTGACACCCACCCCTTCTAGCAACAGCGCTCCGGTTGACGGCGTCTTGTGCTGCGTGTGGTGGGGGAGCCCGGGTGACCCTCTGAACGTTTTGCGCCTCTGGCCTGACAGCAATCTCGGTCAGCTGGCGGCAATTCAGCCAGCAGGCGAGTGAAGAGGGTTACCCGGGCTCCCGTACCGTCAAGCAATAGTCTGTGCCTATGGTCGATACCGCGCAGAGGGAACCGATCGCGCCGCGGCTGGCCGCCGTCCGGGAGCAGCTGTCCCTGCTCGCGGACTACCTTTGACCCGGCTGGGCTAGAGCGCGAAGCTGCGCAGCTGGAGGAGGAGATGGGTCGGCCCGGCTTTTGGGACGACCAGGATGCTGCCGCCAAGACCTCGGCCGCGCACGCTCGTGCGCAGCGGCGCTTAGAGACCTTCCGTGGCCTTGAGCAGGACATCGCCGACCTCGGTGACCTGGCCGAGATGGCGGCCGAGGACGAGGAGATGGCGGTTGAGCTCGACTCGCAGCTTGGCTCGGTCGAGCGTCGCCTCGCCGAGCTCGAGGAGGCGCGCCTGTTCAGCGGTGAGTACGACGCCGGCGACGCCGTCGTCACCGTCCACGCCGGCGCGGGCGGCACCGACTCCCAGGACTGGGCCGAGATTCTGCTGCGGATGTACCTGCGCTGGGCCGAACGCCGCGGCTTTAAGGCGGAGATGGTCGAGGCCTCGGCGGGGGAGGAGGCCGGTCTCAAGTCCGCCACCTTCATCGCCCGCGGTGAGAACGCCTACGGTCTCTTCGCCGCCGAGCGCGGCGTCCACCGTCTGGTGCGGATCTCCCCCTTCGACTCCTCCTCGCGCCGCCACACCAGCTTTGCCCAGGTCGAAGTCGGCCCTGTGGTCGAGGACAGCGTCGAGGTCGAGATCGACGAGGGCGACCTGCGGATCGACACCTACCGCGCTTCCGGCGCCGGCGGCCAGCACGTCAACAAGACCGACTCGGCGGTGCGGATCACCCACATCCCCACCGGGGTCGTCGTCCAGTGCCAGAACGAGCGCTCGCAGACGCAGAACAAGGCGGTGGCGATGCAGCTGCTGCGCTCGCGGCTGATCGAGCTGGAGGAGCGCAAACGCTCCGAAGAGCTGGCCAAGCAGCGGGGCGAAGTCAAAGACGTGGCTTGGGGCTCGCAGATCCGCAGCTACGTGATGCACCCCTACACGATGGTCAAGGACCACCGCACCGAGCACGAGGTGGGGGACGTGCAGCGGGTGCTCGACGGCGACCTCGACGAGTTCGTCCGCGATTACCTGAACAAGACCGCGGCGGCCTCGGCCAACTAGATGACGGAGCTCTTTCAGCTCGAACGGGCGGCCGCGGGCGAGCCCGAGGGCCTGCTGGTCCTCCACCACGGCCGCGGCACCGACGAGCGCGACCTGATCGGCCTCGCCGACTACCTCGACCCGCAGCAGCGGCTGCGGGTGGTGACGCCGCGGGCGCCGCTGCAGCTGCCGGGCTCGCCCGGCTACCACTGGTACCTGGTGCCGCGGGTCGGCTACCCCGACCGCGAGAGCTTCGAGGCCGCCCGCGCCGCGCTCGCCGATCTGCACGACCGGCTCTGGGAGGAGAGCGGGCTTGGGCCCGAGCGGACCGTCCTCGGGGGTTTCTCGATGGGGGCGGTGATGAGCTACGCGATGGGGCTCGGTGCCGACCGACCAGCCGTCGCCGGAATCCTCGCCTTCAGCGGCTTCGTGCCGACGGTCGAGGGCTGGGAGCCCTCCTTCGCTGACCGCCAGGGCACCCGCGCCTTCGTCAGCCATGGCAGCCGCGACCCGGTGATCGGCGTCGAGTTCGCCGAGCGCGCCCGCGAGCTGCTCGAAGCGGGCGGCCTTGACGTCACCTACCGCACCTCAGAGCTGGGGCACCAGATCGACCCCGTGCACCTGCGCGACGCCAGCGCCTGGCTCGGTGAAGTGCTCCCTGCGGGCGGCGCTTAAGAGAAAGAACGCTTGGCGCCGCTGCTGTGCCGGGCGGTGAGCGCTTCGTCGAAGAGCCCTTCGCAGGCTTCTTCGAAGCCCAGCGGTTCGAGTTCGAGGTCGAGCGTGCGCGCTTTCATCAGCCTCGCGGTCTGGCTCGGGCTGAGGTGCTCGCTGCGGCGGAAGACGCCGGCGCGGCGAAAGTGGGTCTTGTCGGCGCCAAGCTTGTACGCGCCCTTCGAGCTGTGGGAGCGGAGGCCGATCGCGACCCCGACCGGTTCTTCGGAGCGGTAGTGAACGGTGAGGCGGAGGGTGTCGCTGCGGCTGTCGACGACCACCGTCGCGTCGGCGAAGCCGAGCACGCATTCTTCGAGTTCTTCTTCCGCTTCTTCTTCGCCCGCCGGTTCTTTGCCTTTGCCGCCGCCCCCACTGCCGAGCGCTTCTTCGGCTTCTTCAGCGATGTCTCCCAGTTCTTCTTCGAGTTCTTCCAGTTCGCCGGGTTCGAGTTCTTCTTCGAGCCATTCTTCGAGTTCGCGTTCCCATTCTTCTTCGGAGGAAGACGAGTAGACGCCGTGGGCGCCGGGATGGGCACCGAGGACGCTGGCGCGGGCGGAGCCGCCGACGACCAGCAGGGCGAGGAGAAAGACGATCGCGAAGAGGCGCTTCATCGCCCTTCGCATCGGATTTTTGGCTCTGTGGCTTTAGGTGCCGCTCGGGCGTTCGTCCAGCACGCCCTCGAGCTCGAGCAGCGCCTGCTTCATCGGCAGGCCGCCGCCGTAGCCGCCGAGGCCGCCGCCGCTGCGCAGGACGCGGTGGCAGGGGACGACGAGCGGGATCGGGTTGCTACCGCAGGCGGTTCCCGCCGCCCGCACCGCCCGCTCGTTGCCGGCTTTGGTCGCCATCTCGGTGTAGTTGGCGGTCTTGCCGTAGGGGATGCCGACGATCGCCTGCTGCACCCGCAGCCGGAAGCCGCCGCTGAGGCTCCAGTCGAGCGGCAGGTCGAAGCGGTCGAGCTTGCCCTCGAAGTAGAGGTCGAGCTCGCGCCGTGCCTCGTCCAGCTCGCCCGGCGCCTCCAGCACGCGCGGTGAGACCCGCTCGGCGAGGTCGACGAGGAGCTCGTCGGCGTCCTGGTTCGGCAGCCCCACCCGCACCAGCCCCCGCTCGGTCTTCGCCAGCAGCAGCGGCCCGAAGGGGGAGTCGGTGCGGGCGTAGGCGACGTCGAGCAGTCCCTCCTCCGCGGCCCGCTGCTTGAACCTGTCCTTCGTGGTGTCGCTTACAGCCTTCATGCCAGATCCTTTCTCAGTCGCTTCAGTCCCTCGTGCAGGCTGCGCCGTGCAGCCTCGGGTGAGCAACCGAGCGCGGCGGCGATCTCGTTGTGGGGGAGGTCGCTGCTGTAGCGCAGCGCCACCGCCGCCCGCTGTTTCGGCGGCAGCGAGGCCACCGCCGCCCAGAGCCCGTTGTCCGGCTCCGGGATGCCGTTTTCGACCACCGCTTCCGGCGGTTCGGCGACCGGGACCGGACGCCGCCCCTTGGCGCGGTGGTAGTCGATCGCCTTGCGGTGGGCGATCGTCAGCAGCCAGCCGCGCAGATTGCGGGCGTCGTCAAGCTGCGGGTAGGCCCGCAGCGCCGCCAGAAAGGTCTCCTGGAAGCAGTCCTCGGCACCCTCACGGCCGACGGCCCCGCGCAAGATCGCCATCACGGCACCTGAATGCTCGTCCAGCACGGTTTGGAACGGTGGTAACGCGGTCACTCTGGGGATTAAACGTGTCGACGCCGCGAAACGTGAGATCCCTCGAATCGAGCCGGCAATTTTGGCCCTTATGGGGACCAAATTTGCCGGCTCGCCTGGAATAGACTGCCGCGATGACCGACCATGCCGAGGTCCTGCGGCGGAAGGTCGCCCGTGCGCTCGAGGAGGACCTCGGCACCGGCGACGTCACCTCCGAAGCGACGGTGCCGGAGGAGGCGCGGGCGCGGGCGCGGATCGTGCAGAAAGCACCGGGGGTCGTCTATGGGCTCGAGGTCGTGGCCGAGACGATGCGCCAGTGTGGGGTTGAGGACGTCGACAGTCTCGTCGTCGAGGGACAATGGCGCGAGCACGTGCCGGCCGAGGTGCTCTTCGCCAGCGGCAGCGCGCGGTCGCTGCTGGCCGCCGAGCGGACGGCACTCAACTTCCTCGGCCGCCTCTCCGGGGTGGCGACGCTGACCGCGCGCTACGCCGAGGCGGTCGTTGGCACCGGCGCCACCATCATCGACACCCGCAAGACGACCCCGAGCCTGCGCTGGCTGGAGAAGGCAGCGGTGGCGGCCGGCGGCGGGGTCAACCACCGCATGGGCCTCTACGACGCGATCCTGATTAAGGAGAACCACATCGCCGCGGCCGGCGGCCTTGCGAAAGCCGTTCACGCCGCCGGCGCCGCGCAGCCGGAGATGGCGATCG
>DASSNA010000187.1:0-13476 GCA_035688445.1 Solirubrobacterales bacterium
ACTGCTGCGCCGCGTAGGCGATGCCGAGCTCGAACTCCCGCTCCGGGTCGCCGCCGGCCGC
The DNA here is from genome assembly GCA_035688445.1 of Solirubrobacterales bacterium. GTDB lineage: Bacteria > Actinomycetota > Thermoleophilia > Solirubrobacterales > 70-9 > VAYN01. Next base: position 62 of record DASSNA010000187.1, read on the forward strand.
TTCGAACGCCGCTTCCAGCGGCGGCGGGATCGTCGCGTCGCAGAGGCTGCAGATCCGCTTCGTCTGGGCGAAGCTGGCGACCGGGATCACCCCGGCGATGATCGGTACCTCGATCCCCCGCTCCCGCGCCGCCCGCACGAAGTCGAAGTAGACCTGGTTGTCGAAGAAGAGCTGGGTAACCAGGAAGGTGGCACCGGCGTCGACCTTCGTCTTCAGGTAGCGCAGGTCGGTGTCCAGGTCGGGCGCCTCGGGGTGCACCTCGGGGAAGCAGGCGCCGCCGATCCCAAAGTCCCAGCCGGCCGCGATAAAGGAGGCCAGCTCAGCGGCGCTCCCCAGTCCGCCCTCAGGCTGGACGAAGTCCTCTTGCCCCCGCGGCGGGTCCCCCCGCAGCGCGAAGACGTTCTCGATCCCGGCCGCCTCGATCCGGTCCAGCGTTCCCGCCAGCCCCTCGGTGGTCTCGCCGACGCAGCTGAGGTGGGCCATCGTCTCGAAGCCGAGCTCGTCCTTCAGCGCCGTGGTGATCTCGACCGTGCCGTCGCGGGTCGAGCCGCCGGCGCCGTAGGTGACCGAGACGAAGTCCGGCTCCAGCGCCCGCAGCTCGCGCGCCGTCTCGTAGAGCTGCTCGGTCGCCTCCGCCGTCTTCGGCGGGAAGAACTCGATCGAGAAGGTCGGCCTTCTCGCGGCGATGATCTCGTCGATGCGCATCGTCTGGGGAGGGTAGAGGAGCGGGGGTGACCGCTGCCGCCGGGCGGCCACCCCGAGCAGAGCGGGTCAGGGGCTCTGCGCCAGGTAGAGCGGGGACGGTTCGACGAACGTGTACGTGGCGTTCCAATCAATTGACTGCGGGCAAACCACGCCGGAGGTCTTTTTCAGGTTCTCTTCTTTCGCCACCAGCGTCGCGCTTTCTCCTCCGGTTATGTCGAGGACGATCGAGGTTGACTTGAAAATGCATTCGCCGGTTCCGCACCAGGTCGCGATCCCCGGCTCTTCGCTTCCGGTGCCGGACATGGTCATGGTCCCGTTCATCGTCCCGGGGGTGTTGGCGATGGCCGTTTTCGGAGAGGCCGGAGTCACGATCCAGACGTTTGCGCAGGCAGTGCATTCATAGAAGTGGAGTTCTTGGATCACGACTTCCACGTTGGCGCCGCTCCCTCCTGCGGAGCTGGTTTTGCCAGCGATGTCGGCGCGGCCGCATTCGACCACTTCTTTGCTTTTTTCGTATGTCTTGGTCAGGGTCATCGGCCCGCTGACCGCTTTGAATTTGGTTTCCGCCGCATAGCGGTTGCTGGTTGTGCATGGTGTTTCGTTCGTTTTGCACAATGTGGTTCCGCTCGCCACCGAGGCAGGGGCGGCGGAGATGAGGATGACGAGCGCCAGTGCCAGCGCCGTTCCCGCGAAGGTCTTGAGGTAGGTCATGGTTCCCTTTCATCCGGCGAGGCCGCCGGGCAGATGACCCCATACGAGTACCGACGGGGAAGCATTAAGTCAAATTATTTCGACTGATGTCCCTCGACCCGCGCCTCGAAGTACGCCTGGATCTCCTCTAGCCGCTTGCCTTTCGTCTCTGGCACCAGCTTCCAGCAGAAAATCAGGGTGAGGATGCCGATCGCGCCGTAGAACCAGAAGGCCCCCGAGCGGCCGAGCGCTTCGATCAGCAGCAGGAAGGTGAGGGAGACGATGAAGTTGAAGGTCCAGTTGGCCATCGTCCCGATCCCGGCTGCCTTGCTGCGCACGGCGAGCGGGTAGATCTCGGCGTTCAGCAGCCAGAAGATCGGGCCGAGGCTGATCGCGAAGGAGGCGACGTAGGCCATCAGGCTGACGATCGCCACCACCGAGGAGATGGTGCTGCTGCCGCCACCGACGAAGGCGAGGCCAAGGGCGAAAAGGGAGACGACCATCCCGGAGACGCCGATCATCAGCAGCGTCCTGCGGCCGGCGCGGTCGAGCAGCCGCAGTGCCACGACCGTCATCCCGACGTTGATTACCCCGACCCCGACCGCGGCGAGGATCGAGCCGGCGGAGGAGTTGACGCCGGTGAATTCGACGATCGTCGGCGCGTAGTAGATGACCGTGTTGATCCCGGTGACCTGCTGCAGGATCGCCAGCCCGACGCCGACCACCAGCGCCGCTTTGACGACCGGTTGCAGCAGCTCGCTCCAGGCCCCCGGTTTCTCGTCGAGGCTCTCTTTGATCTCTTCCAGCTCGCGGTCGATCGTGTCGGGGTCGTCGACGCGGATCTTCGCCAGCGTCGCCCGCGCTGCGAAGTCGTCGCCGCTCATCACCAGCCAGCGCGGGCTCTGCGGCATCCGCACCATCCCGAAAGCCAGCGCCAGCGCCGGCACGCAGCCAAGGCCGAGCATCCAGCGCCAGCCTTCGCTCCCATTAAAAGCGAGCCCGACCAGGTAGGCGACAAGGATGCCGATCGTCACCGCCAGCTGGAAGAAGCTGACCAGCCGGCCGCGGCTCTCTGGCGGCGCCACCTCGGAGATGTAGACCGGAGCAGCTGCCGAGGCAAGCCCGATCGCGACCCCGATCACGATGCGGGCGCCGACCAGGACCTCCACCCCCGGCGCCACGGCGCTGACCAGGGCGCCGACGATGAAGACGGCGGCGGCGACCAGGATCATCAGCCGCCGGCCGTAGGTGTCAGCGGCTGGGCCGGCAATCGCGGCGCCGGCGACCGCGCCAATCGGCACCGCGGCGACCACCAACCCTTGGGCGAAGCTGCCGAGGTCGAAGTCGGTCTTGATGAAGAGCAGGGCGCCGGCGATGACGCCGGTGTCGTAGCCGAATAGCAGCCCACCAAGCCCGGCGATCGCCGCCGTCAGGACCACGTTGCGCCGTGCCCGCCGTGCGGACGCCTCCGACCCGGTCATCTCGAAGAAGAACCTATCTCCGCCGCCAGACTCTTTTAGGCCGCGTTTTGCGGAATCGCCTCCGGTGACCCCCTTGCGCTCCCGGTTTGGCGGCGGCTAAGTTGCCTCTGCGACCGAGAGAGACTGGTTCCGCGGAAGCCAAGCGGAGGAAGGTCTCGAAGGCGACGCCACGAGCTTCTAAGCGCGAAGGCTACGCGCGAGGCAGGCATCGAGCGTCACCCTCGGTCGCTTTTCGTTGTCCGGTAGGACTCGTAGCGTGGTCGGCGGTCTTGGAAGTCCTGCCCTTCCGGACCGGCGACCGGGGCGCACACTCGGGAGCCGGGCGTCGCCGCGACCCCCGTGAACCGCGCGACGACTAGCCCGCCCGCTCCCTCCTAATATCTCCGCGATGAGCAGCTCAGAGGTGCGCTACGAGCGGCAGGGCGCCGCCGCGGTCCTGACGATCGACCGCCCGCAGCGGCGCAATGCAATCGACGCGGCAACCGCGCGGGGCCTGCGGCAGGGGCTGGACGAGTTCGAGGCTGACGAGGAGGCGCGGGTGCTCGTCCTCACCGGGGCGGGCGGCGAGGCCTTTTGCGCTGGCGCCGACCTGAAGGCGATCGACCTCGACGTCAATGACCCCGGCGGGCCAGAGGGGATCACCCATCTGACTCCGTCGAAGCCGACGATCGCGGCGATCGACGGCTGGTGTTTGGCGGGAGGGCTCGAGCTCGCCCTCTGGTGCGACCTGCGGATCGCCACCCCAGGCTCTGTCTTCGGCTGCTTCGAGCGGCGCTGGGGCGTGCCCCTGATCGACGGCGGGACCCAGCGTCTGCCGCGGGTGGTTGGCATGGGACGGGCGCTGGAGCTGATCCTCACCGGCCGCCCGGTCGACGCCGAGGAGGCGGAGCGAATCGGCCTTGTCAACCAGGTGGTCGAGCCGGATGCGCACCTGACGCGGGCGTTGGAGCTGGCGGAGCGGCTCGCCACCTTCCCCCAGGCGACGATGCTGAGCGACCGCCGTGCCGCGATCGAGGGTGCCGGCCTGGCCCTCTCGGAGGGGCTCGAACTCGAGCGACGGTTGGGCCTTGAGGTGCTCGATGTCGCTGCTCGCGGCGCCGCCCGCTTCGCCGCCGGCGAGGGCCGCCACGGCGACGGCGTCTAGCCCCTAGTCGTATTCCGGCCGCAACTCGGCCGCCGCTGCGTCAGGGCCGAAATATGGGAGCACGGCGAGGTACATCAACTCGGGTAGGAGCTCGGTGAAGCCGCTTGTTTGGCTGGCCGAAAGGCGGGCGTGGAGAACCGCGAGGATGCCGGCAACCACCGCCTCGGCGGAGATCGCGGGAGCGGTGCCCTCGCTTTCCTCTCGTGCCAGGTCGACCATCGCCACCGCCCGCTCGATCACCTCTGTGCGCTTTTCCACCGCCCGTGGACCGGCGGCGTAGACCTCGACTAGCAGCGCTTTTCCCAGGGCCGGGTCCCCGTCGAGGAAGGTGAGTAAGCCGGACAGTGCCCCGCGCAACTGCCCCCGCCACGTCTCCTCTTCTCCTTCTGCTGCTTCGCGCATCGCCAGCTCAAACCAGGCGCAGCCAGCTTCTATCGCCTGGAGGTAGCAGTCCTCCTTACCCGTGAAAGAGTCGTAGAAGGCCTGCCTGTAGAGACCTGCTTTAGCGATTACGTCTTGGACCGAGGTCTCCTCGTAGCCTTCGGTTCCCACTGCTGCCAGCATCCCTTCAAGGATGCGTTCTCGCTTTCCGGTCAAAAGTCCCCGCCCGGTCGAAGTTGAATTGAGAAAATGGCTTGTCTGTGTTTGGTACCTAAACGGTATCCGGTTCAGACGCCGGGCGAAGTAAAAGATCCCGGTGAGGTACTCTTCCGTTCGTGGCTTCTAACTCAACAGCGCGTCCACTTCCAGGTGCAGAGCCGCTCTCACGCGATTTCATTACTCAGCATCAGCAGGCGCGCATCATCGCCGCGCTTGCAGCCGAGGCCTCCGAGCGTGGCTACCACGCGGTTACCGTCGCTGACGTCGTCAAGCGCGCTGGGATCGCCCGCAACACCTTCTACGAGAACTTCTCATCGAAGGAAGAATGCTTCCTCGCGGCCCAGCGTTTCGCTAATTCAAAGGCTTTGGAGCGGATTGTGACCGCCGCCGGAGAGGTCAATGATTGGCCCGGTCGCGTGCGCGCCGGTCTCGCCGCCTTGCTCGAATACATGGCTGAGGAGCCGGCCCTGGCGCGGACCTGCGTCGTCGAGTCCCTGGCGGCTGGTCCGGCCGCCGTCCGCTGTCATGAAGAGTCCCTGCAGTCATTCGTCTCCCTATTCAAACTTGGACGCGGTGTCTCGCCGTACAGCGAAAACCTGCCGAAGACGATTGACGAGGCGATCGTCGGCGGGGTCTTCTGGATCGTCTACCAGCGCCTCGCGCTCGGCCAAGCCGGTGACCTCCACAACCTGCTTCCTGAAATGCTCGAATTCGCCCTGACCCCATATCTTGGAGCGGAGACCGCGCGCGCGCTTTCTGTCACTCCACAAACTGGCTAATTAGCCAAATGCAGATGAATTCGCCCAGATCGGTATCGTCGGTTCCCTTGAACGATTCACCCAAGCCTTCGGCGGAGTCCCCGGAGTTTCCACCCGAGCTCGCGCGACTGCCGCCAGGCCGTCATGGCCTTCCTCGTGAGTTTGTTTCGCGAAACCAATACGAACGGCTGATCGCCGGGCTGGCCGAGGCGGTGGCCGAAAACGGCTACGCCGGGACGACGATCGCCCACATCACCCGCCACGCCGCCGTCTCGCGGCGGACCTTCTACGAGCACTTCAACAGCAAGGACGAGTGCTTCGTCGCCGCTTATGACTCGGTGATGACCGAGTTGCGCCAGCGGGTCGAGGAGGCCTTCAACCAAGAGGAGGAGTGGCCGCAGGCAGTCAAAGCCGGGATTGCGGCGATGCTCGAGTTCCTCGCCTCCGAACCGCACCTGGCTCGTCTCAGCATGGTCGAGGCGCTGGTCGCCGGCCCGGTTGTGGTCGAGCGCTACGACGCGGCGATCCAAAGCCTCGTGCCCTTCTTTCAGGCGGGCCGCGAGGGACGCTCGATGGAAGTGCTGGAAGGGCTGTCTCCCACTACCGAGGAGGCCCTTGTCGGTGGCATGGTCTCGCTGATCTCGCGCCGCGTCTTCGCCGACCGCAGTGAGGAGCTCGAAGCCCTGCTTCCGGACCTGGTCGAGTTTGCCTTGACGCCTTACCTCGGCAGCGGCGAGGCGGCAAAAGTCGCCCGCTGCGACTAAGAGGACTCCTCCTAGTTCGCCCTCGCCAGCTCTCCGCGAAGATTAAGAAGTTTGCAGTTGAGCTCAAGAGTGCTTGAAATCTGCCAGAATAGACCCGAACATATGTTCGTATGGAGATCGCCTGCGTCATCAACGAAGGCCTGGCGACTCCCTCGCGCCCGGATCGTGCCGGGGGGCCTCGGTCCGGGCGCGCCGGTCTTCCCGATCCGGTCGAGGCGGCGGAAGCGACCGACTCGATGGTGCGAGCGCTGGAGACGCTCGGCGCCGCGGTCGAGTCCGAGCGAGTTGGCGAGGCGTTCTTTGCCCTAGACGGGTTGCGCGGCCTCTACGGGGGCAAGTCCAGCGGAGTCCTTGCGGCAGCACGGCGCGCGGTTGGGCCGGCGCCTCGGATTGGCACCGGCCACACCCGTTTCGCCGCCTTTCTCGCGGCGGGGGATTGGTCGCGGCCGGTTGCGGTGGCGGCCCTGCGGACGCGGCTTGACGCTCCGGAGCGCGAGGCCGACGAGCTGATTGAGGCGCTCGAGCGCCTCGGCATCAAAACGCTGCGGGCGCTGCGGCACCTCTCGACCGATCAGGTTGCCGATCGCTTCGGCCCGCTGGGGCTGCGGGCGCTGCGGCTCTGCCACGGAGAAGAGGAGCAGCTCCGTCCCAGGGTCCCGCAAGAGGACCTGAGCGAGGAGATCGAACTGCCAGAAGGAACCGCTGGGCGGCAGCTCGATCGCGCTCTGGAGCTGCTGGTCGATCGTTTGCTGGCGGTGCCGCAGCGGCGAGGGCGGACCTTGCTCGGACTTCGCTTCGGCGCGATTCTTGCCGGCGGTGGCAGCTGGAGTGTCGAACAGGGGCTTGGTCGGCCGAGCGCTTCGGCCAGCGTCCTGCGCAACGTGCTGGCGCCGAGGCTCGAGGAGTTGCCGGGGCCAGCGACGGCACTGCGGTTGCGGGCGCTCGGCCTCGGCCCGCCCGCCCGCGACCAGCTCGAGCTCGCGGTCGGCGGCAGCGAGCCACGCCGCCGCCGGTTGGGAGCGGCCGTGCGCGAGGTCCGCGCCGCTCAGGGAGCGGAGGCGCTGCTAAAGATCCTGCCGGTCGATTCCTCTTCGCGGGTGCCTGAGCGCTGGGCGCTCCTGACTCCTTTCCCGGAGACCTGATGCCGGGCCTGCGCCGTCTTTACGCCCCCCAGCGGGTGGCGGTTCGAACCGACCCCCGCGGCACGCCGGCCCAGGTCGAGGGGATCGCGGTCGAGACGATCCGCGAGGAGTGGCTGGTCGAGGATCGCTGGTGGACTCCCCGCCCGCTGCGCCGCCACTACTTCGAGCTGGCGCTGAGCGACGGCCGCGCCTTCACCGTCTTTCGCGGCCCCAGCGCCGAGCGCTGGTACCGGCAGCGGGCCTGAGGCGGCGGGGATGTACGTCGAGCTGCACGCGCACTCCGCCTTCTCCTTCCTCGACGGTGCCTCGACCCCGCAAGAGCTCGCCGCCGCGGCCGCCGCCAACGGCTATCCCGCCTTTGCCCTCACCGACCACGACGGCCTCTGGGGCTCGATGGAGTTCTCCCACGCCTGCAAGGGCTTCGGCCTCCGCCCCATCACCGGCGCCGAGCTCACCATCACCCTCCCCACCGACCCCGCCGACGGGACGAAAACCGGTCCATATAACCGGAAATCGTCCCGTCGGCATTTGACGCTGCTGGTTGAGGACGCGGCGGGGTACAGGAACCTGTGTCGGTTGCTGACCTTGGCGCATGCGCATACGCGCGACAACACGGCGCGGACGCAGACGCAGCCGTGGGCGACGCTGGAGCAGGTCGAGGAGCACGCCGAGGGGCTCGTCTGTCTCTCCGGCTGCGCCGGCGACGGGGCGGTGGCGGGGGCGTTCGAGCAGGGGGACACCGCCGCCGGCGAGCAGCTCGCCCGCCGCCTCCTCGCCGCCTTCGGGCGCGACCGCTTCCGGATCGAGCTGCAGCGGCCCTACTGGCGGCACGATCGCGCTCGCAACCGCTGGCTCGCTCTTCTCGCCGAGCGCCTCGACGTTCCCTGCGTCGCCACTGGCAACGTCCATTCCCATGACCGCCGCCGGGCACCGCTACAGGACGCCTTGGTCGCGATTGGGCTCTGCGAGACCCTCGATGAGTCCGATTCGCGCCGGCGCGGCAACTCAAGCTCGGCCCTCAGCTCGCCGGCGGCAATGGCGGCTCGCTTCGCCAAATACCCCGAGGCGGTGGCTGAGACCGAGCGCCTCGCCGAGCGACTCCGCTTCGATCTCACCGAGCAGCTCGACTATCGCTACCCCGGCAGCGAGGAGGGCGGCACAGACGCCGAGCTCGCCCGCGTCTGCACCCACCACCTCGCCGAGCGCTATGCCGGCAGTCCCCACCGCCGCGAGGCCGAAGCGCGACTCGATCAGGAGCTGGGGACGATCCGCCACCTCGGCCTCTCCGGCTTCTTCCTCCTCCACCGCGACCTGCTCGAGCTCGCCCGAGAGGTCGCCGCCGAGGTTCGCGGTCCCGAATCAGCGCGATCCGTATTACCCCCGGGGCGCGGCCGCGGCTCCAGCGTCAGCTCGATCGTCTGCTACCTCACCGGCCTCTCCCACGTCGACCCGGTCGCGGCCGACCTCTTCTCCGGCCGCTTCCTCAACGAGGAAACGACGGCGATGCCGGACATCGACCTCGACTTCCCCCGCGACATCCGCAAGGTCCTGATCCCACGTGTGCACGAGCGCTACGGCGCCGACCGCTCCGCCCTCGTCGCCGCCTTCCCTACGTACCGCCCACGCGGCGCGGTACGGGACCTCGGCAAGGCACTCGGCTTGCCGGCAGCGGAGATCGACCGGGTGGCGAAGACGGTCCCCTTCCACGGCGGCGCCGAAGAAATCGAGCGCGACCTCGTCGCCGTGCTCGGCTCCGCGCGCACCGCCGAGCCCCGCTGGCAGGCGCTGCTCTCGCTCGCCGGGGAGATCATGGGCCTGCCCCGCCACTCCTCCCAGCACCCGGGTGGGATGGTGATCTCGACCCGGCCGCTGATCGACGTCTGTCCGGTCGTGCCGGCGGCGATGACCGGCCGCCAGACGGTGCAGTGGGACAAGGACTCTTGCGCCGACGCTGGCTTCCTCAAGATCGACCTGCTGGGGCTGGGGATGCTCTCGGCGGTCGAGCGCTGCGTCGAGGAGATCGGCCGCGCCCGCGGCGAGCGGCTCGACCTCTCGCGCATCCCGCTCGACGACACCGACACCTTCGAGTCGATCCGCGCCGCCGAGACCACCGGCGTCTTCCAGATCGAGAGCCGGGCGCAGATGCAGATGCTGCCCCGCACCCAGCCGCGCGACCTCGACGACCTCATCGTCCAGGTTGCCCTGGTCCGCCCTGGCCCGATTCAGGGCGGCGCCATCCACCCCTACATCGAACGGCGCCGGCTGCTGCGGGAGGACCCGGATTACCGCATCCCCTACGAGCACCCGTTGCTGGAGCCGGCGCTGGAGGAGACGCTGGGGACGATCGTCTTCCAAGAGCAGGTGATCGAAGCGGCGATGGCGCTGGCCGGCTTCAGCTCCTCCGAGGCGGAGGGGCTGCGGCGGGCAATGAGCCGCAAGCGCTCGGAGGCAGCGATCGAGGAGCACCACCGCCGCTTCGTCGAGGGCGCCGCCGCCAACGGTGTTCCCGAGGAGACGGCGGAACGGGTCTGGGGTCAGATTCAGGGCTTCTCCGGCTACGGCTTCCCAAAGGCCCACTCTGCCGCCTTCGGCCTACTCGCCTACCAATCGGCCTGGTTGCGGGTCCACTACGGCCCCGAGTTCCTCTGCTCGCTGCTGAACGAGCAGCCGATGGGGTTCTACCCGCCCGACTCGCTCGTCCACGAGGCCCAGCGCCGCGGCATCCGCGTCGCGCCCCCGCACGTCAACCGCAGCACGGTCCTCTGCCACGTCGAATCACCGCGCGAGGAAGGGGTGCGTGGGGGCCTCCAGGTCCGGGTCGGGCTCGGCTACGTGAAGGGGGTCCGCGGCGAGGAGATGGAGGCGCTGGTGGCCGAGCGCGAGCGCGGCGGTCCCTACGAGGGAGTTGCCGAGCTGGCCTCGCGCTCGGGGGCCGGCCTACCCGGCCTCGAACGCCTCGCCTGGGCCGGCGCCTTGGACGGGATTCCGGCCGGCTCTGAAGACGAGCGGCGCGAGGCGCTGTGGCGGGTGGGAGTGACCGGCGCCGGCCGCATCACCGGCAGCGGCACCCAGCTGGCACTGCCGATCGAGCCGCCGCAGCCGCCGTCGCTGGAGCCGCTGGGGGACTGGGAGCAGATGCTCGCCGACTACCGCTCGACCGGGTTGACGATCGCCGGCCACCCGATGAAGCTCCTGCGCCCCCAGCTCGACCCGGAGCTCGCCCGCACTGCCGACCTCGCCGACCTCGAGCACGGGAGCACCGTCGAGGTCGCTGGCGTGGTCACCGCCCGCCAGCGCCCCGAGACCGCTAACGGCGTTACCTTCGTCCTGCTCGAGGACGAGTGCGGCTCGGTCAACCTGGTCGTCCTGCCGCCCGTCTACGAGCGCCACCGGCCTTTGATCCGCACCGCCCCCCTGATCCGCGCCCGCGGCCGGCTCGAGCGCCGCGAAGGCACGGTCAACGTCCTCGTCAACGAGCTGGCGCCACTGCGGCGGCCCAGCCGGCCAGAGGCGCTAAGCGGTTCCCCACAGCACCGCGTGCAACCGTCCGACGCAGGCCTCGAGCAAACCCTTGTCGCCTTGCGCGCTCACGCTCAGCGGCGGGCCGTCGAGAACCGCGTCCACCCACGCGGTTGACTTTCCTTGCGCCCGCGCATCTACCTCCGCCGCCGGCTCGGCGCAGCTGGCGACGCTGCCGTCGCTTTCCACGCATCCCCACACCGCCTCCCCGTCGCCTTTGCCGCCATTCGAGTTGAGGACATCGATCCTCAGGCTCTTCTCCCGGTGCTCCGGCAGGGAGACCAGGGGCAGGGTGGCTCGCAGCAGCCCCGCCACCTCGCCGACGTCGAGGCCACCTTCACCCTCGGAAACGACGTGCCGTCGCCGCCAACGGCCGATGCCGGCGATCAGCGCCATCGCCCGCCGCGCCTTGTCGGTCAAAGCCACGCACCGGCGACGGCCGGAGCTCGGAACCTCGTGGACGAAACCACCGACCGCGAAGAGGGTGGCCCGCCGGCTGACCTGGTGGTAGCTGAGGCCATGCTCGCCGCGGGCTAGTTCAGTCAGCGAGCGCGGCTCCAGGTTCAGCTCCTCGACCATCCCCGATTCCCAGAGGTCGGCGAGCAGCCCCAGCGACCCCCACCCGTGGGCATCGATCTCTCCCCCGGCGAGCCGGGTCCAGGAAGCCGCCGCGTAGGCCTCGACCAGGTCGTGGAGCTCTTGTCCGCAGGGCTGGGTGAGGTTATGGACGACCTTCGAGGGGACCCCCGGCTCCTCGTGCCGTTCGATCACCCCGAGGTCGGTCAGCTTGTTGGCGTAGCGATAGACCGTCCGGGGGGCGTATCCCCGCACCCGCTCGGTCAACTCCTTGGTCCGCAGCGGCCCTTCCCCCAGCGCCATCAGGATCGCCCCGCTGGCGCCGGCGCCGAGGAGGCGCAGCGTCTCTGCCGTGGTTGGCTGGCCCGCCTGGATCCCCTCCCCGTTCGAATCCAGTGGCCGCGTCGTGGATTCGCCTATCACTCGCGGCCACGATAGGACAAGCAGGAGGGCTTTTAACCAGGGAAAATCGCAGCAAATGAGTGACAAGTAGATGGCGTGAGAATTGTCACTCGGCAAACCACCGGCCTTGCTAGGTTCCGATGAGTTTTCACCGGTCCCCGAGTCTCAACCTGCATGAACACGACTGAGAACGACAAAACCCGCTGGCTTGCCCTCTACGTCCTCTGCGCGGGGATGCTGATGATCGTCCTCGACGCGACGATCGTCAACGTCGCCCTGCCTTCAATCGAGAAGAGCCTCGACTTCTCCCAGAGCAACCTCGCTTGGGTCATCAACGCCTACATGATCCCCTTCGGGGGGCTGCTGCTGCTGGCGGGGCGGATGGGCGACCTGCTCGGGCAGCGTCGCGTCTTCCTCTTCGGCCTCGGGATCTTCACCGTCGCCTCCCTCGTCTGCGCTGCTTCGCAGAGCCAGGAGATGCTGATCGGCGCCCGCTTCATCCAGGGAATCGGCGGCGCGATGGCCTCGGCCGTGATCCTGGGAATGATCATCACGATGTTCCCCGAGCCGGCGGCGCAGGCGAAAGCGATCGGCGTCTACGGCTTCGTCGCCTCCGCCGGCGGCTCGATCGGCCTGCTGCTCGGCGGGGTTCTCACCCAGGCGATCAGTTGGCACTGGATCTTCCTGATCAACCTGCCGATCGGGATCGTCACCGCCTACCTGGCGCTGCGCCTGGTCGAGGGCCGAGAGGGGATCGGCCTCAGCGAGGGCGCCGACTTCCCTGGCGCCGCCTTAATCACGAGCTCGCTGATGCTCGGCGTCTTCACGATCCTCAAGATCAGCGAGTGGGGTTGGACCGATACCCGCGTCCTCGTCCTCAGTGCGATCTCGGCGGCGCTGTTGGCGATCTTCATCCACCGCCAGGCGACGATCGCCAACCCGCTGATGCCGCTGCGCCTCTTCCGCTCCCGCAACGTCGCCGGTTCCAACGCCCTGCAGGCGCTGCTGGTCGCCGGCATGTTCGGGATGTTCTTCCTCGGCGCGCTCTACCTGCAGAAAGTGCTCGGCTACAGCGCCCTCGACGTCGGCCTCGCCTTCCTGCCGACCACCCTGGTGATGGGCTCGCTCTCGCTCGGCTTCTCGGAAAAACTGATCATGCGCTTCGGCCCGCGCAACACCCTGATCCCCGGCGTCTGCATGGTCGTCGTCGCGCTGCTGCTCTTCGCCCGGACGCCGGTCGACGCCAACTACCTGACCGACCTGTTGCCGCCGTTCCTGCTGATCGGGGTCGGGGTCGGCACCTCGTTCCCGGCGATCATGACCTTGGCGATGTCGGGCGCGACCCCGGAGGACTCCGGCCTCGCCTCCGGCTTCGTCAACACCAGCATGCAGGTGGGCGGTGCAATCGGGCTGGCGGTGTTGGCGACGCTCTCGACCGAGCGCACCAACTCGCTACTCGACAGTGGCACCAGCCAGGCCCAGGCCCTCACCTCCGGCTATCACGTCGCCTACCTCGTCGGCGCCGGTCTGGCGGCGATCGCGGTGGCGATCGCGGTGTTTGTCCTGCGGGCCCCGGAGCCGGCGGCGATGCCGGCGCCAAAGGAGAACGAGGAGCGGGAGCCGGCCTTCTCTGA
>DASSNA010000210.1:0-6053 GCA_035688445.1 Solirubrobacterales bacterium
CCCGGATCCGCTCCGCCGCCTCGGTCCCCCCCGGCTCGCGGATCGCCACCGCCTCCCCACCCAGCGCCTCGAGCAGCAGGCGGGCCTGGGTGCTCTTCCCCGAGCCGTCAACTCCCTCGAGGGAGATGAACAACGGCGACCTCAGCTTTTGGCGCCGGCTTTGGCGCGTTTGCGCCCGCGGGTCGCCGTGTCGGCTTTGGACGCTTTGACTTTCGCTGTCTTGGCTTTCGCCGGAGCGTCCTCGTCGCCTTTCGGCGGTGCCTTCTTTTCCATCTCCGCTTTCGCGGCTTTGGCGGCTTCGCGCTCGGCGCGGCGTTTCTTCATCTCCTGCATCGACTCGCAGTCGTCGTTGAGGCAGAGGTTCCAAGGCCGGCCACGGAAGGGCACGACTTTGAGCCGCGGGGTGCGATCGCAGATCGAGCAGCGTTCCTCGAGCCGGAAGACGTCGCCGCGCTGGGGCAGCGGGAAGGTCTGGTCGCAGGAGTCGGGATCGTCGAGGACCCAGCCGCTGCAGCCGACGAAGCGTTTGCCCGATTTTTTCGCGCGGATGATCCGCAGCATGTTCGGCGAGCCGTCCTCCTTGGTGCGCCCGGCTTCTTCGCAGACCTTGCAGGGACCGAGGATGCGGTCCTCGTCCATCCCTTTCCAGATCACTTTCGCCAGGTCTTCGCGGCTACCGTCGATTTCGGTCCAGGTCTTGTGCAGCAGGTCACGGCTCTCGCCGACCACCGCGCCCTTGGTCATCTCGCCGGCGGCGATCCGGTCCATCTCGGCCTCGAGCTGGGCGGTCATCTCCGGCGTCGCCATCGCCGGCACGTAGTTCTTGAAGCCCTCGTAGAGGGCGATCCCGGTCTCGGTCGGAATCGGCGGGTTGTTGTAGACGTAGCCGCGATCGAAGAGCTTCTGGATGATGTCGGCGCGGGTGGCTTTGGTGCCGAGACCGCGCTCCTCCATCATCTCGATCAGTTTCGCCTGCGAGATCCGGCCCGGCGGCTGGGTCTCCTTGTCGACGATCCAGGGGTCTCCCTCCAGCGGCAGGCTCTGGCCCTCCTCCAGTTTCGGGATCTCCTCGTCGGCCGAGCGGGCGTAGGTGTAGATGCCGGCGTAGCCGGGGTCGACGACGACCGAGCCGCGGACGAAGTAGGTCTGGTCGCCGGCTTCGATGTCGGCCCGGGTCGACTCGGTAATCATCGGCGGGCTAAAGGTGGCGAGGAAGCGGCGCACGACCAGTTCGTAGACCCGTTTCTTCGGCCCCTCGAGGGCGCCCGGGTGGACTGCCTGGGTCGGGTAGATCGGCGGGTGGTCGGTCGTCTCTTTTTTGCCGCGGGTCGGTTTCAGCTCCCCCTCGAGCAGGCCCTCGGCGGCGGAGAACTCTTTGATCCGCACCAGCGACGAGACCAGCTCGCGCATCGGCAGCGAACTGGGGTAGACGGTGTTGTCGGTGCGCGGATAGGAGATGAAACCGTCCATGTAGAGGTCCTCGGCGATCCGCATCGCGCTGGCGGGGGTGATGCCGAGGCGGCTGGAGGCGTCGGTGCTGAAGGCGGTGGTGTTGTACGGGGTCGGCGGTTTGCGCGTGTTTTTGCGCGCCGTCACCGCTTTCACCGTGCCGGGGCTGGAGGTGCCAGCGAGCGCCGCGTCGGCCTCGGCTTTCTCCCAGAATTTGTCGACCGTGTGGTGGGCCTCGAAGCTGCCGTCGGGGTGCTCGAACTTGGCGAACAGTTCCCAGAACGGTTTCGGGACGTGGGCGCGGCGTTCCATCTCGCGCTCGACGATCAGGCCCAAGGTCGGGCTCTGGACGCGGCCGACCGAGAGGAAGTTGGAGCCGAAGCGGCGGCTGGCCAGCGAGACGGCGCGGGTCAGGGTCGCGCCCCAGAGCAGGTCGATGTCCTGGCGGGCGGCGCCGGCGTTGGCGAGCGGGTAGGAGAGCTCGTCGAGCTCGTTGAAGGCGCGATCGATCTCCTCTTTGGTCAGGGCCGAGTAGCGGGCGCGCTGGATCTGCAGGGTGCCGGCGTCGGTTTCCTCGCGGGTGCCGAGCGCCGGATTGGCGTCGAGCATCTCCTCCAGGGCCTCGAGCCCGATCAGCTCGCCCTCGCGGTCGAAGTCGGTGGCGATCACCAGCTCGTCCGCGCCTTTGGCCAGTTTCCTGATCGCTTTGACGACGTTTTTGTCGGTCGGCTGCTTGATCAGCTGGGCGTCGATCAGGTCGTGCAGGTCGGTCTTCTGCCAGTTCGAGTACCCCTCCGGGAAGGCCGGGCCGAGCACGTGGCCCTTGAGGCCGACCGTCATCTGCTCGTTGCCTTCGGCGTCCGTCCAGGCGTAGAAGGGGACTTTGTAGGTTTTGTCAGCGCTGTTGGTGCCGTTGCTGAGCGCTTCGGCGATCTTCTTGGCGCTGTTGTTCTTCTCGGTGACGATCAGCCTCATGGGTCGGCGAGGGTAGCAGGGGCCATCGGCTGCGCAAGTGGGCATATACCCGGCCAAAGGCCGCCCAAGGGTCTGCCGGGACCCGTAGGATCGTCCGCCTGATGAGGTCCCTAGTCACCGGCGGCGCCGGTTTCATCGGCTCGAATCTGGTCGACGCCCTGCTCGCGCGGGGTGACGAGGTGACCGTGGTCGATGACCTCTCGACCGGGCGCCGGGTCAACCTCGAGCCGGCCCTTGCCGCGGGCGCGGAGCTGGTCGAGCTCGACATCCGCGACGGCGAGAAGCTGCGCGCGCTGGCGACCGAGCGGCGGCCCGAGGTCGTCTTCCACCTCGCCGCCCAGATCGACGTCCGCAAGTCCCTCGCCGACCCTTGCTTCGACGCCGCCATCAACGTCGGCGGCACCGCCAACGTGCTCGAGGCGGCACGCGCCAGCGAGTGCGGTCGCGTCGTCTTCGTCTCCACCGGCGGAGCGATCTACGGCGAGGGCGAGGACCAGCAGCTGCCGCTGCCCGAGGACGCGCCGATCGCGCCGCTCTCCGCCTACGGCCAAAGCAAGTTCGCCGCCGAGGGATACCTCGCCCTCTACGAGCGCCTCTACGGGCTCTCGGGCGTCGCGCTGCGCCTCGGCAACGTCTATGGCCCGCGCCAGGACCCGCTCGGCGAGGCCGGCGTAATCGCGATCTTCTGCGGGCTCCTGCGCGAGGGCGGCCGCCCTACGGTCTTCGGCGACGGCACCCAGACCCGTGACTACATATATGTGGGCGACGTCGTCTCCGCGGCGATCGCCGCGGCGGGCTCCAACGCCACTGGCGCGATCAACATCGGCACCGGCCGCGAGACCGACGTACTGGAACTGGTCAAATCGCTGGGGGAGCTTGGCGGTCGCGAGGATTTTGAGCCGGAATTCGCCCCACCCCGAACCGGCGAGGTGCAGCGAATCACGATCGACGCGGGCCGCGCGGAACGCGAGCTGGGCTGGCGGGCTGAGGTCGGCCTCGACGAGGGCCTGCGCATGACCCTCGATTCGATCTAGCCGTTGAAGCAACCCCTTCTCTAACCTTGAGGTCGATGCCAGCCCAGGCCTACGCCGGCAAGGAGTGCGTCTGCCAACTCCGCAAAGGGATCTGCGACCAGTCCTGCGTCCGGGACATGTTGGAGACCCCGTTCTACATCGCCTGTCTGAAACTGAGCGGGCGGCGCTGCCTTGTCGTCGGCGGCGGCGACATCGGTCTTGAGAAGGTCGAGGGGCTGCTCGCCTGCGGTGGCGAGGTGACCCTGATCGCGCCGGTCGCCCACCCCGAGCTTGAGGACCTGGCGCAGGAGGGCTCGATCGAGTGGCAGCGGCGCGCCTACGCCGGACCCGAGGACCTCGAGGGCGTCTTCATGGTGATCGCCGCCACCGACGACTCCGAGGTCAACATCGGCGTCTTCGACGACGCCGAGAAGCGGGCGATGCTGGTCAACGTCGTCGACGTTCCGCCGCTCTGCAACTTCATCCTGCCGGCGATCGTCCGCACCGGGCCGCTGGCGATCGCGATCTCGACCGCGGGCGCCTCGCCGGCGCTGGCGAAGCGGATGAAGCGCGAGGTCTCCGAGCTCTTCGGCGAGGAGTACGCGCGCCTGGCGGTGATCCTCAACGACGCCCGCGGCTGGGCGAAGGGGACGCTGCCGACCTACCAGGACCGCAAAGAGTTCTTCGAGGGGATCGTCAACGGCGACCCCGACCCGATCGGGCTCCTGCGCGAAGGCCAGGAGACGGCGGTGCTGGCGATCGTCGAGTCGGCCAAAGAGCGGGCCGCGGCGGCGCTGGCGTAAGCGTTGGCGAGTTTGTCAACCAGGAGTTGACAAACTCGCCTACTCGACGCCGCAGGCCGAACTGCGGATCCGCTCCAGCGTCTCCCGCAGCTCTTCCGCCTGCTCGACGCTGAGGTTGGCGCTGAAGGCGACCGCGAGCTCGCCCCGCACCACCGGGCGCATTTCCCCGAGCAGCTCGACGCCGGCCGGGAGCAGGGTCGCGTAGCTGACTCGGCGATCGGTCTCGCAGAAGGTCCGCTCCAGCAGACCAGCCTTAATCAGACGGTCGACCAGCTTGGTCAGCCCACCACGGGTGATCACCAGCGCTTCGGCTAGGTCCCCCATCTTCATCCGCTGCTCCGGCGCCCGGTCCAGCGTCGCCAGCACTTCAAACCAGGGCAGGGGCGCCATCTCGGCGGCGACCAGCGCCTCCTGCAGGCGCCCGGTAACGGCGGCGTGGGTCTGGGCGATCGCGATCCAGGCCTCGCGGTGGGGATCGAAATCTCCGCTCGCTTTGCCTTTCTTCGCGACCGCCGTCGCCTGCTCGCTCATGGAGACATCTTCCCACATAAATGTTGTTGAGACAATAGTTGACAAGCAAATCTTTGTTGCTACGATTGTTTCTGCGTCAATTATTTGAACGACAACGAACTTGAGAGGAACCGAGATGAGCACCGAGACGATCAACCAGCAGCAAGTTCCGGCAGGCAGTTGGGAAGTGGACCCGGTTCACTCCTCCATCACCTTCGCCGTCACCCACAACGGGGTAACCACCTTCCGCAGCGGCTTCGAGAAATACGAGGCGCGCCTTAGCGGCGGCGAGCAGCCGCGCCTGGAGGGCACTGTCGAGGTCGCCAGCGTCGAGATCGACGAGGAGATGCTGAAGGGCCACCTGCTCTCGCCCGAGTTCTTCGACGTCCAGCGCTTCCCCCAGCTGCGCTTCAGCTCGACCGAGCTCAGCGTCGGCGAGGACGGCCGCCTGCGGGTCGCCGGGGACCTCGAGATCCACGGCGAGACCCGCAAGGTAGAGGCAAGCGGCCGCTTCGCCCAGCTTGGCGGCGACCTCGCCGGCAAAGCCCGCGTCGGCCTCTCGATCGAGGCGACCGTAGACCGGCGCGACTTCGGCCTCGACTGGCAGGCGCAGCTGCCGAGCGGCAGCGACGTCCTCGACTACGCAGTGACGATCTCGGTCGAGCTCGAGCTCGTCGCCGAGGAGGCATAACGATGCGGGTCCTCGGCATCAGCGGGAGCCTGCGCCGGGACTCCTACAACCACGCCCTGCTGCGGGCGGCCGCCGAGCGGCTGCCCGCCGGCGCGGAGCTGATCGAGTTCGAGGGCCTGCGCGAGATCCCGCCCTACGACTCCGACCTCGAAGAGATGGAGACGCCAGCAGCAGTGGCGGAGCTGCGCGAGGCGATGCGCGAGGCCGACGCCGTCCTCATCGCCACCCCCGAGTACAACCACTCGATCCCGGGTGTGCTGAAGAACGCCCTCGACTGGGCCTCCCGCCCCGCCGGCCAGAGCGCCCTGATGGGCAAGCCGGCGGCAGTGATCGGCGCCTCGACCGGAATGTTCGGCGCGGTCTGGGCCCAAGCCGAGACCCGCAAAGTCCTCGCCGCCCTCGGCGGCCGCGTGGTCGAGGCGGAACTGCCGGTCGCCCGCGCAGCCGAGCTCTACAAAGAAGGCCACCTCGAGCTCCCCCCCGAGCAGTCCCAACAGCTAGAGGAGATCCTCGCCGAGCTAGCCGCAGAAGTAGAGCAGCAACAGGAACTAGTCGCGGCCTAAAGGGTGTCCGGGGGTGGTCCTCTCCGGACCCTCCCCGCTGTTGTCCGGA
>DASSNA010000216.1:0-3004 GCA_035688445.1 Solirubrobacterales bacterium
CACGGCACCCGTTCGGCGATCGCGTTCTGGACCTTGTTCGAGGCCTTACGGGTCGCGAGCCCCTTCTCTTCGTCGGCCTCGAAGGTCGGCAGGGCGGCGTCCCAGCCATCGGGGAGGCCGCGGCGCTGCATCATCTCCAGCTCGCCGGCGAGCTCGGGCTTGTCCTGCTTGTAGCTCTGGAAGGTGTCGACCCAGGCGCTGTGGAGGTCGGCGCCGCGCTTGCCGATCACCTCGTCGAAGTGCTCGCGCACCCCGTCGGGGACGAGGAACTTGGCGTCCTTGGGCCAGCCGTAGGCCTCCTTGGTCAGTTCGATCTCCTCTTCGCCGAGCGGTTCGCCGTGGGCGGACTCAGTGTCCTGCTTGTTCGGCGAGCCCCAGCCGATGTGGCTGTCGACGACGATCAGGGTCGGGCGGCCGACCTCGGCCTTGAAGGCGTCGAAGGCGCGGCCGAGCAGACCGCTGTCGTTGGCGTCGCCGACCCGCAGCACGTTCCAGCCGTAGCCCTCGAAGCGGCTGAGCACGTCGTCACTGAATGCCAGCGCGGTGTCACCGTCGATCGAGATGTGGTTGTTGTCGAAGATCCAGCAGAGGTTGTCGAGCTTGAGGTGGCCGGCGAGCGAGGCGGCTTCGTGGGAGACCCCCTCCTGCAGGCAGCCGTCGCCGGCGACCGCGTAGGTGTCGAAGTCGAAGAGCTCCGCGCCGTAGGTGGCGCCCAGCCATTTCGAGGCCATCGCCATCCCGACGGAGGTCGCGACGCCCTGGCCGAGCGGGCCGGTCGTGGTCTCGACGCCGGTGGTCCAGCGGTACTCGGGGTGCCCGGGGGTTCGCGAGTGCAGCTGGCGGAAGTTTTCGATCTCGTCGAGGCCGCAGGCCGGCTCGTCGAGGACGTTGTAGTCGGCATCGACTTTGCGGACGCCGGCGAGGAAGATCATCGAGTAGAGCAGCATCGAGGCGTGCCCGGCCGAGAGCACGAAGCGGTCGCGGTTGGGCCAGATTGGGTTCGCCGGGTCGAAACGCAGGTGGTTCTGCCAGAGCTCGTAGGCGACCGGGGCCAGCGACATCGGCGTCCCCGGGTGGCCCGAGTTCGCCTTCTGGACGGCGTCCATCGAGAGGGTGCGGATCGTGTTTATGCAGAGCTGATCTATGTCTTGCGCCATGGGTTCCCGATCCTAGATGTTCGGCGCCCCGCCCTAGCGCGCGGGTCTCAGGGTTCGATCCGGGTAACCGTCCCGTCCCCGTTATTTGCGATCCAAACCGCGTCGCCGCCGACCGCGACGGCGCCCGGTTCGGGGCCGACCTGGATCGGGTCGCCTTCGACTTCGCCGCTTTCGAGGTCGATCCGGGTGACGGTGTCGTCGCCAGCGTTGGCGACCCAAACCGTGCTGCTGCCGGCGGCGATGCCGCCCGGCTTGTTGCCGACCGTGACCTTGCCCTGCACCTGCTGGAGCGAGGGATCGACCTCGGTCACCGTGCCCCGCGGCGGATTGGTAACCCAGACGATGCCGTGGGCGACGGTGATGCCGGCGGGGCGGGTTCCTGCGCGGATCGGCTGCCCCGGTTCCAGCGTGCCGAGGTCGATCCGGCGCACGCTCGCGGTCGAGGAGCTCGAGACCCAAAGACCGCCGGCGCCGACGGCGAGGCGGAGGGGCTCCGTGCGCGGCGGCAGCTGGGTGCGGATGCGGCTGTCGTTTTCGGCGTTGACCACGGCGATCCCAGCACCCTTTTCGTCGGCGACCCAGACGCGACGGGGGTTGGCGCTGAGGGCGATCGATCCAGGGGCGCCGGGAATTTCAATCGCCTTCTCTTCCCTCAGGGTCTTCGAGTTGAGGCGAAGCAGTTGGTGCCGGCGCGGGTCGGTCACCCAGAGCCATTTGCTGCCGATCGCGACGCCGGAGATGCCGGGCTGCAGGGTGACCTTGCGGAGCACCTTGCCGCTGTCGGGGTCGAGCCTGGTGATGGTGCCGTCGCGTTCGCTCGTCACCCAGGCGCCCTGCGCGTCGGCGGTGACCCGCAGCGGCGGGGTGCCAACGTCGATCGTCGAGACGCTCGGCCCGCCGCCCCCCAGCAGCAGGAACAGGACGGCGGCGGCGATCGCGATGACGATAATCGCGAACCCGCTGAGGAGCCAGGCGGCTGCGCGTCCTCCAATCCGGCCGAAGAAGGACTGCGAGGCGTTCGGCACCGTGGTGCGCTCGCTGCGGTCGCGGGAGAGGACGGCGGTGGGACGCACGTCGGAGCCCTCGGCGGCGCGGGCGGCCGCGATCAGCTCGCCGGCGCTGCGGTAGCGCTGGGCCGGGTCTTTGTCGACGGCGCGGCGGATCGCCTCGTCGATCCCCGCCGGCAGTTCCGGCTCGGTGTCGGATTCGGCCCGCCCGAAAGGGGCGATCCCGGTCAGCGCCTCGTAGAGGACGCAGCCGAGCGAGTAGACGTCGGCGGCGGGGCCGATCGAGTCGCCACGCCACTGCTCGGGCGACATGTACTGGGCGGTGCCGACGACCGAGGCACCGCTGGCGGCGCCGCTCTCGTCGAAGGCTTTGGCGAGGCCAAAGTCGGAGAGGTAGGCACGGTCGCCTTCGACGAGGATGTTGTGCGGCTTGACGTCACGGTGGACGATGCCGGCGGCGTGGGCGGCGTCGAGAGCGTCGGCGACCTGGGCGAGGAGGTCGAGGGCGCGGCGTGGCGGCAGCGGCCCCTCTTCGTCGATCAGCCGGCGCAGGTCGCCGCCCTTGACCAGGCGCATCGCCACGATCAGCTCGCCGTCGACCTCGCGCGAGTCGTAGACCGGCACCACCGAGGGGTGCTCAAGCCGGGCAGCGAGGCGGGACTCGCGCAGGAAGCGCTCGCGGAAGCCGCCGCGGTCGGCGAGCTCGCGGGCGATCACCTTCAGCGCCACCGGCCGGTCGAGGCCGAGGTGGGTGGCGCGGTAGACGACACCCATCCCGCCCCGCGCAATCTGGGCCTCGATTCGGTAGCCGGCTATCTCGGAGCCGATCGCGAAACGATC
>DASSNA010000226.1:0-3923 GCA_035688445.1 Solirubrobacterales bacterium
CGATCCGCCACAACGCTGCGGCACTGGAGTGACTAAGCACAGCGCCATCGCCACAGGCAAGTACCGCCGCCATCCAGCGACCATGCGGGGTAAGGGAGGGGCGACCAACTGAATAGATGCCTTGGCGAACTGAGTGCAGCCGTCCAGAGTTGACTCGATGTTCGATCGCTTGTCGGCTATAGCCGAGGTCGAGCAGCTGCCGCCGCGAAAGAACGTCTTGCTGTCGCCTCGCCAACACCCAGGTCCGCCTGGATCTCTTCTGCTCCTCGGGCGATTGGTGAATTTTCCTCCCCATAGACAGGAAAAGTCACCAAGCGTCATCGACTCTCCCCCTTACCCAGCCTGTTTTTGAGCTACTTGCGGGGCTTCAGACCATGCCGAGGCCGCCGCTAACGCCGAGCGTCTCGCCCGTCACATAGCTCGCGTCATCGGAGGCCAAGAACGCAACGGCCGCGGCCACCTCCTCGGGCTGCCCCAAGCGGCCCATCTGGGTCGCTGCGCGCATCGTCTCGATTACTTTCTCGCCGATCTCGCCGAACTCTTTGGCGCCCATCAGGAGCGGAGTCTCGATCGGGCCAGGGGCGATCGCGTTGGCGGTGACGCCGTAGCGGGCGGCCTCGCGGGCGATCGCCTTGGTGAAGCCGATCACTCCCGCCTTGGCGGCGCTGTAGGCGGCGGAGCCCTTGGAGCCGACGCGGCCGGCCTCGGAGGAGATGTTGACGATGCGGCCGTAACCGCGCTCCTGCATCCCGGGCAGCGCTGCGTGGGTGCAGTTCATGACGCCGCCGAGGTTGATGTCGAGCACCTGCCCCCACTGCTCTTGGGTGACGTAGACGAAGAAGCCGAAGTTGTCGGTGCCGGCGTTGTTGATGAGGATGTCGGGCTCGCCGACGGCGGCGACGGCGGCGCGGGCCGCCTCGAGGTCGGTGACGTCGAGCTCGACCGCGTGACCGGCGATCTCGCCTGCCACCTGCTTGGCCCCGGGGACGTTGAGGTCGCCGACCCAGACCTCGGCGCCCTCGGCCGAGAGCCGCGCGGCGATCGCAGCGCCGATGCCGCTGGCGCCGCCGGTGACCAGTGCTTTGCGTCCCTCCAGCCTCATGCGGCTCGCAGCATAGACTGCCCAACCTTGGCCACGACGGAACCGATCCCGATCATCGGCGGCACCGGCGCCCTCGGCGCCGGCCTGGCGCGGCGCTGGGCCGGCGCCGGCATGCCGGTCGTGCTCGGCTCCCGCGCGGCCGAGCGAGCCGAGGAAGCGGCGGCGAAGGTGCGCGAGGCGGTCCCGGACGCCGAGGTCAGCGGCCTGGAGAACGCCGAAGCGGCGAGCAAGGGGGAGATCGTGTTCCTCACCGTCCCCTTCCGCGCCCAGTCGGAGAACCTCAACAACCTGCGCGAGGCGCTGCGCCCCGGCCAGATCCTGGTCGACTGCACCGTCCCCCTCGCCGCCGCGGTCAGCGGCAAGGCGACCCGCTCGCTCGGCGTCTGGCAGGGCTCGGCCGCCCAGCAAGCGCAAGAGATGGTCCCGGAGGGAGTGACGGTGGTCGCCGCCCTGCACACCGTCGGCGCCCCCACGCTCGCCGACCTCGACCAGGAGCTCGACGAGGACATCCTCGTCTGCGGCGACAAGAAGGCCGACAAGGCGCGGGTGGCGCGGCTGATCGAGCTGATCCCCGGCCTGCGCGCGGTCAACGCCGGCGCCCTGGAGATGGCGCGGATCGTCGAGCAGCTGACCCCGATGCTGATCTCGATCAACAGCCGCTACAAGACCCACGCCGGCATCCGCATCACCAACCTGCCCCCGGGCGACCACTGGACGTGAGAGCTCCGATTCGGGAGCTCCTTCGATGAGGGTCGCCCTCCTAGCCGGCGGCACCGGCGGCGCCAAACTCGCCGCCGGGATGCAGGAGGAGGTCGGCGCCGACCTCGCAGTGATCGCCAACACCGGCGACGACATCGAGGCGCTCGGCGTCCACGTCTCCCCCGACCCCGACCTCGTCACCTACTGGCTCAGCGGCGAAATCGACGAGGAGCGCGGCTGGGGGATCAAGGGCGACGACTTCACCGTCTTCAGCCGCCTCAAACAGCTCGGCGCCCCCAGCTGGTTCGGCCTCTCTGACCGCGACCTCGCTGCCTGCCTCTACCGCCGCCAGTTCCTCGATGACGGCGGCCGCCCCACTGACGCCCAGGCGCAGATCGCCCGCGGCCTCGGCGTCGAGGCGCGGGTACTGCCGATGGCCGACACCCCAGTCCGCACCCAAGTGCTCACCCCCGGCGGCCAGCGGGCCCTGCAGGAGTACCTGATCCTCGATGGCGGCCAGCCCGAGGTGCTCGGGGTGCAGTTGGAGGGGATCGAGGCGGCCGAGCCGACGCCGGAGACTCTGGAGGCGCTCCGCCAAGCGGAGGCGATCGTGATCGGCCCCTCCAACCCGGTAATCAGCATTGGCCCGATCCTCGCCGTGCCCGGCATGCGGGAGGCGATCGTCGCCTCTCCGGCCCCCGTCGTCGCTGTCAGCCCTTACGTCGCCGGCCAGGTGGTGAAGGGGCCGACCGATCGCTTCATGGAAGGCCTCGGTCGCCCGACGACCGCCGCCGGCGTCGCCTCCCTCTACGCCGGCCTAATCGACGCGATGGTCGTCGACGAGGGCGACCCGGACCCGCCGCCGGCTGAGATCCCGACCCTCTCCACCCCAACCCTGATGGAGGGCGTGGCTGGGCGCGTGCGTCTGGCGCGAACCGTGCTCGACTACGCCGCTACGCTCGGCTCCTCTTGAACGCCACGGCAGTACTCCCGGTGAAGCGATTCGACGCGGCTAAGCAGCGGCTGGCCGCTGGCGTCGACCCCGAACGCCGTCGCGAGCTGGCGGCGGCGATGCTCGCCGACGTGCTGGAGGCGATCGGCGGGGCGCGCGCCCTCGAGCGGCTGATCGTCGTCACCGGCGACCCGGTCGCCCAGGAACTTGCTGCCGAAGCGGACGCCGAGGTGGTCCCGGACCCCGAGGACGCTGGGCACATCGCGGCGGCACTGGCCGGCATCGCCCGGGCCGAAGTCGAGGGCGCCGAGCGGGTCGTCCTCCTCGCCGGCGACTGCCCGCTGCTCGACCCGCGCGAGCTCGACCGCCTCCTCACCGGCGTACCGGGCAGCTACGTCGGCATCGTCCCCGACCGTCACGGCACCGGCACCAACGCCCTGCTGCTGAGCCCACCCAGCGCGATCGTCCCCGCCTTCGGCGAGGGCAGCCGCGACCTCCACGTCGAGGCTGCGCGCGCAGCCGGCATCCCCTTCGGGATCGAGGAGCTGCCCTCGATCGAACTCGACCTCGACACCCCCGGCGACGTGATCGCCCTGACGCGCGAGCTGGCAAAGGAACCAAAGCGCGCCCGCCGTACCGCCAAGGCGCTGGGGATATGAAGTTCCGTGGTTCCTTATGGACGGCATGCGTCCGAAAGGAACCACGGAATGGGTGAGGTGCGGGTTTTCGGGGTCGAGGGGATCCCTGAGGTCACGGAGGGGATGAAGGTTGGCGAGCTGATCGCTGCGCGGGCGGAGCTCACCGACGGCGATGTGGTGGTCGTCTCGCAGAAGGTCGTGTCTAAGGCTGAGGGACGGGTGCGGCGACTGGCGGACGTCGAGCCGTCCGAGAAGGCAAGCGAACTGGCAAAGCAGCTGGGTAAGGAAGCGGCGCTCGTGGAGCTGGTCCTCTCCGAGAGCCGCGAGGTGCTTCGGGCCGAACACGGCGTCCTCATCACGGAAACCCACCACGGCTTCGTCTGCGCCAACGCTGGAATCGACGCATCGAACCTCCCGGAGGACGGGACGGTCTGCCTACTGCCCGAAGACCCTGACGCCTCCGCCCGCCGCATCCGATCCGAACTCACGACCACTGTCGAGGGGCCGAGGGTGGGGGTCGACGGACCCTCCC
>DASSNA010000129.1:0-3158 GCA_035688445.1 Solirubrobacterales bacterium
GTAGCCGAGCTGCCGCAGCAGCTCGTCGGCTTGTTTCCCCGGGTCGATCATCGACGAGCCAGGGTAGGGCCTGCGGCGGTCCTACTTCCCCTCGTCGGCGTCGTTCTCGCCCTTGGTTGCGCCTTCTACGCGCTTGGCTCCGGTGACCGTAAGCGTCCCCCGCTCATCCGATCCGCCCGGGCAGTAGATCATGTACCTGCCCGCCTCCAGGGTTGCCGAGAAGCTGCCGTCGAGGCCGTCGGTGATGTTCTCCTCCTCGCCGAGGACCTTGTCGCCATCCATGATCTCCATCTCCGTCACCTTGGTGGTGCCGGCGTTTTCGATTTCGAAGGCGATCGGCCCGGCGGCGGCCTGCGCATCGTGGGGCTCGCAGCCGGCGTCGGTCAGCTTGAAGCTGATCGCCTCCGCCCCAGCAGGAGCTTCGTCGTCTGAACCGCAGGCGGTGAGGCCGACGACCAGAGCGAGGGCGAGGGCGCCGGCGGCGAGGGAGAGAAGGCGCTTGCGGTTCATTGTTCGGGTGGCTCCTTTGGCGTTCTTCTAGGGCAAGAATTAGGGCACCCTAACAAAGACCGACAGATCAGGTCGGATATCCCGAACTGCATCAAATTCCCCACCCGGCAGGTAGATAATTTGATGCAGTTCGCTCGGACGAGGCTTCGCCGAGATAGCTGCTGGGCTGCGCTCCGGATCGGGAGGGCGGAGCGGTGGCGCTAGGCCGTGCTCTCGGCGGTGCCGATCCGGTTGCCGGAGCGGAGGCGGTCGCGACGCGGGCGGACGCGCATTCCCTGCGGCCAGAGCACGTAGGCCGCCATCGGAATCGCGTAACCGAGGTAGACGATCGCTTCGATCGCCGTCGGCGAGGGCTGCAGGCCGAGCATGCCGGTCAGCAGGGAGCCGGAGACGGTCCCGGGTTGCACCAGCCAGCTGAGGTCGATCGCCTGGCCCTGGAGGCCGTTGATCCAGCCGGCCTCGTGAGCGGTGTGGGCGGCGGAGGCGAGCAGGCCGGCGGCGACGAAGACGAGGACGATGCCGGTGATGCGGAAGAAGCGGGTGAGGTTGATGCGGACGCCGCCACGGTAGAGACCGAGGCCGATCGCGATCGCCGCGACCAGGCCGAGGACCGAGCCGGCGCCGGCGGCGGTGGTGTTGGAGGCCTCCTGGAAGGCGGCGAGAAGGAAGACCGAGGTCTCGAAGCCCTCGCGCAGGACCGCGAGGAAGGCCATCCCGACCAGCGCCAGGGTCGAGCCGGTCGCCAGGGCCGAGGCGGCCCCGCCTTCGAGCTGGGCTTTGATGCCGCGGGCGTGGCGGCGCATCCAGATGATCATGTAGGTGACTGCGCTCACCGCGATCAGGGCGACGATCGTCTCCAGGCTCTCCTGCTCCTTCTGCGGTAGCTGTTGCCCAACGACTTCGAGCAGCACCGCGACGCCGATGCAGAGCGCCACCGCGATCCCGATTCCCATCCACATCTGCCGCATCGCATCGCGGCGGCCCTCCTTGACCAGGAAGGCGGCGATGATGCCGATGATCAGCGAGGCCTCGACGCCCTCGCGCAGGGTGATGACAAAAGTCGGGATCATGCGGGGTGGTTCTCCTCGTGAATCTCGAGGGCGTTAGGCAGCCCTAATTAGGAGCCCCGAAAACCTAGCACGCCGCTAGGGAATCAGCTGGACGGAAACCACGGCTGTGACCACTGTCCGGTGCCGCGAACGAGGTCCTCGGCCTGCTTCGGCCCCCAAGTTCCCTGCTCGTACGGATGAACCGGCCCCGGTTCGTCGAGCAGCGGCTGGACCACGCGCCAGGTCTCTTCGATCGCGTCCTGGCGGGTGAAGAGGGTGTGGACGCCGGCGATCGCGTCGCCGAGCAGGCGCTCGTAGGGCTCGGGGTCTTCCCCCGGCACCTTCTCGAACAGCACCTCGAGGTCGGCCGCCTGGAAGGCTTCCTCGCCCGCCTTCTTCGCGTACAGCCGGGTGCGGGCGCCGGCCTCCGGCTCGATCCGGATCGTCAGCTGGTTAGGTTCCGGCGTCTTGCCCCTGCCGATCCCCAGCCGCGGCGGCCGCTTGAAAAACAGGCTCACTTCGCTGACCTTCACCGGCATGTACTTGCCGGCGCGGACGAAGAAGGGAACGCCGCTCCAGCGCCAGTTGTCGACCTCGAGCTCGACCGCGGCGAAGGTCTCGGTCTTCGAGTCCTTCGCCACGTCCTCGACCTCGAGGAACCCCTCGTACTGGCCGCGCACGTAGCGTTTCGGGTCGGCCGCCCGCATCGCCTTGAAGAACTCGAGCTTCTTGTCGCGGACGCTGTCGGGATCGTTGCCGGTCGGCGGCTCCATGCCGACGATGCCTAGCACCTGGAGGGCGTGGTTCTGGATCACGTCGCGCATCGCCCCGACCGCGTCGTAGAAGCGGCCGCGGTCCTCGACCCCGAAGTCCTCGGCGATCGTCATCTGCACGTGGGAGACGTGCTCGCGGTTCCAGACCGGCTCCAGCAGCGCGTTGGCGAAGCGCAGGTAGGTGATGTCCATCACCGGCTCCTTGCCGAGGTAGTGGTCGATGCGGAGAATCTGCTCCTCGCGCAGGACCTCGCAGAGTTCGGCGTTGAGGGCGCGGGCCGACTCGAGGTCGTGCCCGAACGGCTTCTCGATCACGACGTGCGCGTTCTCGGCCAGCCCGGCCTTCCCGAGCCCCTGGACGACAGTGGCGAACAGCGCCGGCGGGATCTCCAGGTAGAAGACAGGCCGCTTCGCGTCGCCGAGCGCCTCGCCGACCCGCTCGAAGGTCTCTTCCTCCCCGTAGTCCCCCTGGACGTAGGTGAGCCGCTTCGCCAGGCGCTCGAAGACGTCCTCGTCGGGGCTGCCGACGGTGGCGCCGATCGATTCGCGGGCGTGCTCGCGCAGCTTCTCGTCGTCCCAGTCGTCGATCGCGACGCCGACGATCGGGACGTCGAGCTTCCCCGCCGCCTCCAGCCGGTAGAGGGCGCGGAAAGTCATTTTCCTCGCCAGGTCGCCGCTGATCCCGAAGATCGCCAGCACGTCGGCTGCTTTCCCGGAGCGCTCGGCGGCCTTGCCCATCGGCGGCAGGCTACCGCCTGAAAGTACGATGGCCTCGCAGCGCCGCTCCAGCCACCCACCCAGCGGAGGACTTGAATGGAACTCGGAA
>DASSNA010000239.1:0-2901 GCA_035688445.1 Solirubrobacterales bacterium
CAACCGCATCCATTCGCATCTGGTCTGGCTCGGCACCACCGCGCTCGACCTCGGCGCGATCTCGATGCTCTGGTACTGCTTCCGCGAGCGCGACAAGATCCTCGACCTCTTCGAGATGGCGACCGGGCAGCGGATGCACACCCGCTACTTCCAGGTCGGCGGCGTGATCGAGGACATCCCGCTCGGCTTCGAGGCCAAGTGCCGCGCCTTCGCCGAGGAAATGCCGGTCCGGGTCGGCCAGTACCAGGACTTACTCGACCGCAACGAGGTCTTCCTCTCCCGCACCAAAGGGACCGGGATCGTCTCCCGCGAGCGGCTGCTGGAGCTGGGCGTGACCGGGCCGCTGCTGCGCGCCGCCGGCGAGCCCTGGGACCTGCGCAAGGCCTTCGACTACCTCGCCTATCCGGAGATGGACTTCAAGATCCCGGTCGGGACCGTCGGCGACAACTACGACCGCTACCGGGTGCGGGTGGCGGAGATGGTCGAGTCCTCGAAGATCGTCCTGCAATGCCTCGACGCCCTCCCCGAGGGGCCCTTCATCGCTGACGACCGCAAGTACGTGCTGCCGCCGCGCTCGGAGCTCTCGACCTCGATGGAGTCGCTGATCCACCACTTCAAGCTGGTCACCGAGGGCTACCGGGTGGAGCCGGGCGAGGTCTACTACTCGATCGAGCACCCGCGGGGCGAGCTCGGCTGTTATGTCCTCGCTGACGGCTCGGCGAAGCCAGCGCGGGTCCACTTCCGCGATCCCTCTTTCGTCAACCTGCAGGCCTTCCGCGACATGGCGCTCGACGGCTACGTCGCCGACATGATCGCCAGCCTCGGCATGCTCGACCCGATCCTGGGAGGGGTGGACCGGTGAGCCCGGTCGACGGTCCCGGCATCAGCAACCCGAACCTCCCGGTCGACGCTGCGGTCCGCGAGGGCCGTGTGCCCGGGCGCGCCGAGGAGGAGATTCCGGAGCTGCACGAGGTTGGCTGCCCGGCGGAGCTGCAAGAGCGGATCGAGGCTTTGATGAGCCGGTATCCGGACCGGCGGTCGGCTTCGATTCCGGCGCTTTGGGCGGTGCAGGAGCTCTATGGGTGGTGCACGCCGGAGGGGATTCGGCAGGCCGCAGCGGTGATGCGGGTGACGCCGGCTTATTTGGAGGCGGTGGCTAGCTTCTACGACCTCCTGCACACGAAGCCGGTCGGCTCGCACCGGATCGAGGTCTGCACCAACATCAGCTGCTGGATGCGCGGCGGCGACCGCCTGCTCGACGCCTTCGAGGCAGCCGCCGAGGGCGACGAGGACTTCTTCGTCACCGGCTTCGAGTGCCTCGGCGCCTGCGACATCGCGCCGATGGCCTCGATCGACCAGCGCTACTACGGGCCGCTGGAAGCGGCCGAGGCGGGGACGGCGATCGAGCAGCTGCGCGCCGGCGCCGAGGTCCTTCCCGAGAAGGCGCTGGCGAAGCGTGGACTGGCGGGGGACTCCTGATGCCGCACCAGCTGGAGAAGCGCGTCCTGCTCGAGCACGCCGAGGACCCGGCGCTGCGCACGCTCGAGGGCTACAGGCGCCTCGCCGGCGGCTACGCCACCCAGGAGCGCGCTTACCGCGATATGGAGCAGGACGAAGTCCTCCAGGAGCTCGAAGACTCGGGCCTGCGCGGCCGCGGCGGCGCAGGCTTCTCGATGGGCAAAAAGGCCTCCTTCCTGCCCCGCGGCGAGATGGCGAAGTACCTCTGCTGCAACGCCGACGAGTCCGAGCCGGGCGCCTTCAAGGACCGCGAGCTGATGCAGCGCAACCCCCACCAGCTGATCGAGGGGATCGCGATCGCGGCGCTCGCCGCCGACGCCGGCCACGCCTTCATCTTCATCCGCGGCGAGTACGCCGCCCAGGCCGACATCCTCGACCAGGCGGTCGCCGAAGCCTATGAGGCGGGCTACCTCGGCAAGGACATCCTCGGCTGCCACCGCGACCTCGAGCTGGTCGTCCACCGCGGCGCCGGCGCCTACATCTGCGGCGAGGAGACCGCGCTGCTCGACGCGCTCGAGGGCAAGCGCGGCAACCCGCGCCTGAAGCCGCCGTTCCCGGCGGTGCAGGGCCTCTACGGCGGGCCGACGCTAATCAACAACGTCGAGACGCTCTCCAACGTCCCCCACATCGTCCGCCACGGCGCCGAATGGTTCAAAGGCTTCGGCACCGAACAGTCGCCCGGGACCAAGGTCGTCTCGGTCTCCGGCGGCGTCCGCCGCCCCGGCAACTACGAGGTCGAGCTCGGCATCCCCACCCGCGAGCTGATCTGCGACCTCGCCGGCGGCCCCGAGCCCGGACACGAGATCAAGGCCTTCTTCCCCGGCGGCTCGTCCTCGCCGGTGCTAACCGCGGAGGAGGGCCTCGACCTCCCTTACAGCTTCGAGGCGATGGCCGAAGCGGGCTCGATGCTCGGCTCCGGCTCGATCATCGTCGCCGACGACCGGGTCTCGATCCCGCACCTGGCGCTGCGCACGGCGCGCTTCTACCACCACGAGTCCTGCGGCAAGTGCGTCCCCTGCCGCGAGGGCACCAACTGGACGGTGAAGATGCTGGAGCGGATGGTGCGCGGCGAGGCGACGCCGATGGACCTCGACATCGTCAGCTCGGTCCAGCAGAACATCATCGGCCACTGCCTCTGCGTGCTCGGCGACTCGATGGCGATGCCGGTCGGGGCGATGGTCCGCAAGTTCCGCGAGGAGTTCGAAGAAGTGATGGACAACCCCGAGCTGGCGCTCGACCCGCACGCCGTCGTCCGCGGCGCACCCGAGACGCTGGGGGCCTCGGCATGAGCCCGGCCAGGCGCGAGGTGACGATCACGATCGACGGGCGCGAGGTGACCGCGATCGAGGGCGAGATGCTCCACGACGCCGCCCGCAAGGGCGA
>DASSNA010000243.1:0-11028 GCA_035688445.1 Solirubrobacterales bacterium
GAAGTTCCAGCGCGATTTCACTGTGACCCTGCCGACCTGCTCCGCAGCACGAACAGCTCGATCTCCAAGTCGGGGCCGACGTGATGGTTGGAGATGAAGGCGAGGACGTCGCGTCCGGAGAGCCGCTCGACCTCGTCGATGAAGCGCTGCTGCATCGCCTCCTGGAAGGCGCTGCGGGTTTCCTGCACGAGCGTCACCCGCTGCAGCTCGATCATCGTCTTCTCGACCTCGGTGTAGACGCCGCCCATGACGACGGCGATCAGGTCGTCGTCGAGCAGCTGGGTCTTGGCGCTGACCGGGGCGCGGTGGTGGTAGCGCTCGTGCAGCGCGACCATCGCCTCGGTCACGGCGGCCAGCAGATCGT
Organism: Solirubrobacterales bacterium; assembly: GCA_035688445.1. Lineage (GTDB taxonomy): Bacteria > Actinomycetota > Thermoleophilia > Solirubrobacterales > 70-9 > VAYN01. Next base: position 365 of record DASSNA010000243.1, read on the forward strand.
CGCCGTGCAGGGGTGGAGTGGGAGCCGGCACTTGGGCCTTTCTTTCTCGTCCTCTGGCTGGAGACGCGCGCGAGGCAGAGGGTGGGAGAACCCAACGTGCGGTTTGGACCAGCGTAGCGCGCCGAACTACCATGACTGGATCGCAGGATCTGATTTCGATTCAACCCAGAGTCAGGCGGAGTCGGCGGCCGAAGCCCGCCGTCGCCACGGCGAGGCGCTGACCGCGATCTCCGACGGCCTGGTCGCCCTGCTGAAGGAGTTCTACGGTCGCGGACCGACCCAGGCCAAGTCCTACTACCAGGACGATCTCGTCGTCTGCATCCTCCGCGGCGGCTACACGCAGGTCGAGCAGACGCTTCGCGAAGGCGGGCGCGGCTCGGCCGTGATCGAACAGCGCATGCAGTTCCAGGAGCTGATGCGCGAGCGCTTCGAGTCGGTGATCGAAAAGGCGACGGGACGCGAAGTGATCGGCTTCATGAGCGGCAACCAGCAGGAGCCGGACCTGATGTGCGAGGTCTTCATCCTCGCCCCCTCCGACCTGGTCTGACCCCCCCCTTCCTCGCGGCGGCGGGGTGGTAGCCTCGGAGGTGGAGGGCATCCTCGAGGTCGGTCCCGTGGACCGGCAGCAACCTTTGACTTCCGGCGAGTCCCAGCTACGCATGGAGGTCCACGATGCCCCGTCCCCTTCCCCCTGACGTTCCAAGCTCTTCTTTAGATTCGCGCCATAGGGTCGAGAGCCGGCAGGGGACCTCGATGGCAGACGACAAGAACTACACGGCGGGCATGCCCGCCGCCGGCAGCGCCGTGGACCGATTCGCGAACCTGGCGGTCACGGTTGTGCCGCTGGCGCTGATTGGGGTGGCGATCTGGCAGTCCTGGGGTGGGCTGCTGGTCTGGCAGGACATCCTCATCTTCTTCGCGACGCTGATCCCGTTCGGCTTCGGGATCACGGTCGGCTTTCACCGGCTCTTCACCCACCGCGCTTTTAAAACCACGCGGCCGATGCGCTTCCTCTGGGCGGTGCTGGGGTCGATGGCGCTGGAGGGGCCGGTGATCGAGTGGGTCGCCTACCACCGCCGCCACCACCGCTTCTCCGACGCCGAGGGCGACCCGCACAGCCCCCACGTCGGGCACGGCAGCGGCATCCGCGGCGCCCTGCGCGGCCTCTTCCACGCCCACGTCGGCTGGGTCCTCTTCAGCGACGAGCCGGCCGAGGAGGAGCGCTACGCCCCCGACCTGATCGCCGACCCGGTCGTCCTCTTCGTCGACCGCACCTTCATCCTCTGGGCGGTGGCCGGCCTGGCCCTGCCCTTCGGGCTGGGGGTGGCGCTGACCGGGACCGTCTTCGGCGGCCTGATGGGGCTGCTCTGGGGCGGTGCGGTGCGGATCTTCTTCCTCCACCACATCACCTTCTGCATCAACTCCCTCTGTCACTTCTTCGGCACCCGCAACTTCGCCACTAAGGATGAGTCCCGCAACCTCGCCTGGCTGGCGCCGTTCACCTTCGGCGAGGCCTGGCACAACAACCACCACGCCTTCCCGACCTCGGCCCGGCACGGCCTCGGCCGCGGAGAGCTCGACCCCTCGGCGGCGCTGATCACAGCGATGGAGCGGGTCGGCCTGGCCTGGGACGTGGTCCGGATCGGCCCCGAGCGTCTCGCCTCCAAGGCCGTGTCCTAGGCCCGTGGTCGCACTCGGCCTGATCGCGGCGGTGGCGGCCTCGGTCGCCTTCAACGTCGGCATCGTCCTGCAGGCAGCCGACGCCCAGCGCGAGCCTGCGGCCGAGGGGCTGCGGCTCTCGCTGCTCGCCCACCTCGCCCGGCGCCGGCGCTGGATCGCCGGCCTGCTGCTCGGCGGCCTCGGCTTCCTCTTGCAGGTGCTGGCCCTCTCGCTGGCCCCGTTCGTCGTCGTCCAGCCGGTGCTCGCGGCGGGCCTGCTGCTGATGCTCTACCTCGGCGTGAGGATGCTCGGCGAGCGGGTCGGCCGGGCCGAGGTGGCGGGCGTAATCGGGATCACCGCCGGGATCGGCCTGCTCGCCTGGGGCCAGCCGGCCGGGATCGAGACGGTCAGCAACCAGACCGCGGTGATCTCGGTGATGGGGGCGATGGTGGCGATCTCGCTGATCCCCTTCGCGCTGCGCGGCCGTGGCCGGCTCGATTCCGCGACCTTCGTGATCGTCGCTTCCTCGCTTGCCTACGGCGCCAGCAACATCGCGACGAAGCTGGTCAGCGATGGGGTCGACTCCCGCTCCTGGCTGCTGGCCGGGATCTGGCTCGCCACCGCCGCCGCCACCGGCGTGGTCGCGCTGACGACCGAGATGACCGCCCTGCAGCGGCGCCCGGCGACCTTCGTCGTCCCGGTCTCCTTCGCGATCCAGACCTTCCTCCCGGTCGTGCTCGAGCCGATCTACCTGACCGAGCGCTGGGGCAGCGCCGCCCTCTCCGGCGCTCCGCTGATCGCCGGCCTCCTGCTGATTGCCCTCGGCGCCGTCGCGGTTTCGAGGACGCGCGCGGTCAGCGCCCTCGTTACGAGCTAAGACCCGGGCTCCCCGCGGCCAGCCAAGCGCGCTCCTTGGAGCGCATCACGGGCGTCGCGAGGAGGCTGCCGAGGTGGCGCTGGGTGGAGCGGAGGAGCGAGTTATCGGGTGGGAGGAGCTTGGCCAGCTGGCGGTACTCGCGGGAGACCTGGCTGGTGCGGAAGACGGTGGCGATCTCGGTGAGGAGGTCGGCGGGTTTGGCGACGGTGGTGCGGGCGATCTCCTCTCCCTCGACTCTGACGATCAGCTCGGCCGGGTAGGTGCGGGCCGGTGGCGGCTGCAGGGGCCCGGCCATGGCGGCGGCGATCGCCTCGCGCAGCTCGGCGTGGGCCGCGGCCGGGTCGACCGAGCGGGCGCGCCCTCGCCCCTGGCCTTCCTTGGTGACCACCTTGCGGGCGCTGCCCAGCTCTCCCTCGTCGGTCTCCTCGAGCAGCCAGCGGTCGCCGCTCGCGACCAGGATCGGCACCTCCTCCTCCGCCAGCGCCTGGGCGTAGGTCTGGACCTCGCTCAGCTGCTCGCCGCCGAGTAGTACCTCCATCCCCCATATAAAGGTGTGGGAGCAGAAGCCACGCGGGCTTGGGGTTCGGGCGTGGTGGCCGATCATCACTACAGCGTCGAGCGGGCCGCCGTGCGCCTTGCTCATCGAGGGCTCGGCCTCGTTCAGGGCCAGGTCGGCGATCGGCCGCACCTCGACCCCGTCCGGCATCCACTCGCGTTCGACGTTGGTACCGACCATGTGCCAGTCGCCGACCGAGATCCGCCCGGCGCCACCGTCCTGCAGAGCCTCGACCGCCACCAGCACTTCTTCGGTCAGCAGCCGCCGCCCGCGCGCATAGCGGCGGGGGTGGGAAGGAAGGCAGTCGCCGTAGTCCTCGATCCCGGCGACCCCCTCCATGTCGGCGGCGACGAGTACGTCCAAGATCGAGCTACTTGCTTCGCGCGCCCAGCCGGACCGGCAGGGATTTCAGCTGGTTGAGGAAGCCGGACTCCATGAAGACGGGAGTACCGGCCATTTCCATCTCGGGATAGCGCGCCAGGGTCTCCTCGAGCAGGATCTTCAGCTCGAGGCGGGCGAGGGCGGCGCCGAGGCAGAAGTGGCGGCCGCCGGCGCCGAAGGCCTGGTGGTCGGGGTTGCGGAGGACGTCGAAGCGGTCGGGGTCCTCGAAGCGATCCTCGTCGCGGTTCGACGACGTGTACCACATGACCACCTTCTCGCCCTCTTTGATCTCCTGGCCGCCGAGCTCGGTGTCCTTGGTCGCGGTGCGGCGGAAGTGGGCGAAGGCGGGGAACATCCGCAGCGCCTCCTCGACCGCTCCGGGGACCCGCTCCGGGTCCTCGAGCAGGAGCGCCCGCTGGTCGGGGTTTTCCATCAACGCCCGCATCGCCGAGCAGTAGGTCGCCTTGGTGCTGTCGTTGCCGGCGGCGACTAAGAGGAAGAAGCCCATCACGATCTCGTGCTCCTCCAGCTTCTGGCCTTCGACCTCGGCGTGGACGAGGACGCTGGTGAGGTCGTCGGTGGGGTTCTCGCGGCGCTCGGCGATCATCGCCCCGCAGCGGGCGAAGACCTGCTGGATCGCCTGGTTGATCGTCTCTTCGACGTCGTCGACCGAGGGGCTGTAGTCGGGGTCGTTGGCGGCCAGCGCCATGTTCATCAGGTCGGCCCAGGCGGCGTCATCCTCCTCCGGGATGCCCATAAAGCTGCCGATTACCCGCGAGACGGCGGGCTGGGCGACGTCGGTGACGAGGTCGATTTCCTCACGGCCCTCGAGGCGGTCGAGCGTGCCGACGACAATCTCGCGGATCGCGTCGGTGTGGGCGGCGATCCGTTTCGGCGTGAAGCCCGCCTGGAAGAGCGCCTTCAGGCGGTCGTGCTTGGGCGGGTCCATGCCGATGAACATCGCCCGCGCCAGCTCGATCGGGAAGACCTCGTCGATCACGACCACGCCGCCGCGTTCGGAGGAGTAGGTCTCCCAGTCGCGGCTGACCTTGTGGACGTCGTCGGCGCGGGTGACCGACCAGAAGCCCTTCGCCTGCGGCAGCTCGGTCACTTCCGAGGTCCAGTGGACGGGGCACTCGCTGCGCATCCGCTTGAACAGCTCCAGCGGCGGCCCGTTCTCCCAGTGCTCGCGCTCAAGCACCAGGGCGTCGGTGATGTCTCCCTTGCCGGCGGCGATCTCGGTCTGGTCGGACACGCGGCCGGGATACTACTGGCTGGCTGGCCAGTTTTGGAGGAGCAACCCAAACAAGTCCAGCCCCCGAGCGCGTTTACGGGTGACAGACATTGGGTAAAGATTGGGCCATCTTGAATAGGGGCGGAGTTCTCGGAGATCGCCGTCGCCGGCGCGTGATGCCATGGTTCACGGCGTTCCTCTGCGGGTTGGCGGCGCTGTTGGTGTGTGTGAGCGCGGCGTCAGCCGCGGCGCCGTTCAATGCCCACGGCAGCGTCGAACAGGTCTACGCGACCGGCCTGGCGCCGGGGGCGCGGGTCGTTCTCCTCAATCGCAAAGGGAAAAAAGTCGCCACCCAGCAGGCCGACGAACAGGGTGGCGTCCTCTTCCGCAAGGTGAAGCCGGGCGCCGGCTATCGCCTTCGGCTCGCCTCCGGCGGCCCGAAATCGGACGCGCTGCAGGTCATCTCGACCAACCCGACGCCGCCGAGCACCGACTTCTTCAACCAGTCGATCCCCTCCAGCGGCTACGGCTACCTGACCACCCGCGACGGCACCCAGCTGGCGATCGACGTCCACCCGCCGCAGGACGTGACCCACGTGGTGCCGGGGGTCGAACTGCCGCCGCTGCCGAGCGGCCCGACGCCGACCCTGATCGAGTACTCGGGCTACGGCTACGCCAACCCGGCCGGCCCCGAAAGCGGGATCGCGATCCTCGCCAACCTGATGGGGTTCACCGTTGTCGACGTCAACATGCGCGGTACCGGCTGCTCCGGCGGTGCCTTTGACTTCTTCGAACCGCTGCAGAGCCTCGACGGTTACGACGTGGTCGAGACGATCGCCCATCAACCGTGGGTGCTCAACCATCAGGTTGGGATGATGGGCATCTCCTACGGCGGCATCAGCCAGCTCTTCACCGCCGCCACCCAGCCGCCGAGCTTGGCCGCGATCTCACCGCTCTCGGTGATCGACAACACCCAGACGACGCTCTATCCGGGCGGCATCCTCAACACCGGCTTCGCGGTCGAATGGGCGAAGGAGCGGGTCCACGACGCGATGCCGGCCTCGGCCACGCAGGGCCAAGCCTGGGCCTACAAGCGCATCCAGGAAGGCGACCAGACCTGCAAGGAAAACCAGGCCCTCCACGGCGAGGCGGTCAACCTGCTGAAGAAGATCAAGGCCAACAACCACTACAAGCCGAAGGTCGCCAACCCGCTCGCGCCGATCACCTTCGTCCACAAGATCGACGTGCCGACCTTCATGGCCTGCCAGTGGACCGACGAGCAGACCGGCGGCCACTGCCCGGACCTGGCCGAGCACTTCACTGGCACCACCCGCAAGTGGTTCACCTTTACCAACGGCACCCACGTCGACTCGCTCGACCCGGCTACCTTCGACCGCTGGTACGACTTCCTCCAGATCTACGTCGCCAAGCAAGCGCCGATCCTCCACGCGGCGGCGATCCAGGCCGCAGCGCCGGTGATCTACCAGGAAGCGATGGGGATCTCAGGGGTGACGCTGCCGCCCGACCCGATCCAGCTGCAGCCGACCTACGAGGGCGCGCTTGCCGCCTTCGAAGGCCTGCCGTCGATCCGGGTCCTGTTCGACAACGGCGCCGGCTCTGCGCCCGGGTCGTCTCCGGGTCCGGGCAAGCCATACCCCGGCTTCGAACACTCCTTCAGTGAATTCCCGATCCCCGGCACCCAGGCCCGCGCCTGGTACCTCGCGCCCAAAGGCGTCCTCGCCGACAAACGGCCCGCCCATTCCCACGCAGACGGCTTCACCTGGAACGCCCACGCGCTGCCGAAGACCGACTTCAGCGGCGACACCGCCGCCGCCCCGGGCGGGCTCTGGACGGCGACGCCGGAATACCACTGGGCGCAGAACCCCGCCGGCAGCGCCGTCTCCTACTTGACCGCGCCGCTGAGCGAAAACACGACCGTGGTCGGGGCGGGTGCCGTCCGCGTCTGGGTTCGCTCCTCGAAGACGAACGTCGACCTGCAGGCGACGATCAGCGAGGTCCGGCCCGACGGCGTCGAGACCTTCGTCCAGAACGGCTGGGTGCGGGGCAGCGAGCGTAAGCTCGACCGCGCCAAGAGCACCCCGCTCGAGCCGGTGCTGAGCCTGCGCAAGCGCGACGTCTCGCCGGTCCCGCGCGACCGCTTCGTCCCGGTCACGATCCCGCTCTACTACGAGGGCCACGCCTACCGCGCCGGCTCGCGGATCCGGCTGACGATCGCCGCCCCCAACGGCACCCAGCCGATCTGGGCCTTCGACCACGCCCGCCCCAAGGGCAAGGTGAAGGTCACGATCGCCTACTCGAGGAAGATGCCCTCGCGCCTCCTCCTCCCGGTCGTCCCCGGGGTCGAAGTCCCGACCGCCCTACCGCCATGCCCGGGCCTGCGCGGCGAGCCCTGCCGTAGCTACCAGTCCTTCGCGAACCGAACCGCTAAAGGCCCTCCCCGCGGCTAGTGGGAAGGTTCAGGGTCTAGCCGCAGACCCTGAACCCGGCCGATTTGCGTTTGACGTTGCCCGCCAGGTCGCGGGCGACGACTTTGATCCGGAAGGCGCCTGCGTGGTCGAGCTTGCCGCTGGGCACCTGGACTTTGAAGGTGCGGCTCGTCTTTCCTTTGCCGTCGCCTTTGCGCAGCAGTTTGCCGCCGAGCTTGACCCGGACCGAGCCGACCCCGCCGGCGTCGCTGACGACGACCTTGAACCGGAAGCCGGCGTTCACACATTTCTTCGGGATCCCAGTGAGCTTCACGTTCGGCTTGGTCGTGTCGGGGACGACGGGCGGCGCCGGTGGCGCCGGCGGCTTGCTCAGCGAGAAGAGGTAGGAGAGCAGGTTGATGCGCAGCGATTTCGCCGCTTCTTCGGGTTCCTGGAATTCGACCACGGTCATCGAACCGAGGGCGACGTGACCCAGACCCGAGGCGTACTCGGCGAGGACGACGGCTTCGTTGACGGGACCGTCGTTTGCGGTGCCGATGATCAGCGGCGTCAGTCCCGGCCCGCTGACACGGCCGTGGGCGAAGGAATCGCCGGTGAAGCTGGTCGCGTTCGGCGTGGCCGGCCCGTTGAAGATCGGCTGGCTCGGATCGACCGCGGCGGCGGCGGGGGTGAAGTCTTCTTCGTTGTCAAGGCCGATCGTGCGGCCGTCGTATTCGAGGATGATTTCTTGGTTCGTCGCCGAGTTGATGAAGAGCGCACCTCCGCGTGCGACGAAGGCTTTCAGCGCCGCTTCGTGCGCCTGGATGAATTCTTTGGCCGCTTCGGTGGAGTCGTCGCTGCCTTCGATCCAGATGAGGCGGACGTGGGGTGCGAACAGACCACCGCTTCCTTCGTCGGCCTGCACCGTGGCGAATTCCTGTCTTTCCCAGTTCGTGCCGAAGGCTGCTTCCATCGCCTGCGGGTTGAATTCGTCGCTCCAGGGGACGTCTTCCGTCTCCAAGAGGACGGCGTCCTTCGTCACCGGTGCCGCTTGCGCCGTAGCCGCGAAGGCGGCAACGAGCAGAAGCAAGGCGAGCGCGGGCGCCAAGAGGACGGAGCTGTGCAGGCGAGTAGCTGAGTTCAAAAGTTCTCCCTAGGTTGACGCGGGCAGACGCCAAAATCCTCGCAGGCACACCGGGCGTCATATGCTGCGTTCGATGGAGGGGGGTAAAACCGCTACCCACCAGCTCACCGGCGAAAAGCTGTGGTTGCTGCGGGGTGGTGTGATTGGGCTCGCGATCGTGATCGCGCTTGTCGCCTTGGTCGTTTCCGGTGGCGAAGACGAAGGGCCGGCGGCGCCGCCAGAAGCTGAATCGAAGATCGTCAGCGAAGAAGAACTGGCTGAACGGGCGGCGGCGCTGGGGCAGCCGATCTACTGGGCGGGGCCGGTACCGGGGACGGTGCTGGAACTGGAACAGCTGGAAGGGGAAGAAGGTGTCTGCGTCCGCTACTTGCCGGAAGGAAGCGGCGTCGGGGAAGCACCGCCGAGCGCGCTGACGGTCGGCAGCTACCCGCGGAGCCCGGCGGCGCTGGAAGAATTCGCGGCGGAACCCGGCTCGGTGACCCGGCAAGGGCCAAACGGCCGCGAAGTCGTCTATAGCGAAGAAAATCCGACCAGCGCTTACTTCAACGACCCTGAAGGCTTGGTCCAGGTGGAGGTCTACGACCCCTCGCCGCAGAAGGCGCTCAGCCTCGCCCTTTCCGGCAAGGCGGCTCCCGCTGAATAAGGCCGGAGGCAGGTCGCGATGAGCATGCTCGTCGCCTGGGTTGTCTACCCGCTGGTACTGGGGTTGCTGTGCGGGGGGCTCGGCCTCCTCGTCGATCTGCTCACCGGCCGCCGCCTGCCGGGGACGCTGGTGCTGCCGGTCGGCTTCGCGGCGATGGTCGTGGTCGGCGAGTTCACCACCGCCACCGACGCCACCGCCGAGCTGACGATGCCCTTGATCCTGGGCTTGGCGGTGGCGGGCGCGGGGCTCTCGCTGCCTTGGCGATTTGGCCGCCCCGACCGGCTGGCGGTGGGGATCGCGGTTGCGGTCTTCTTCGTCTTCGGCGCCCCGGTCATCTTCTCCGGCGACCCCACCTTCGCCGGCTACATCAAGCTCGACGACACCGCCACCTGGCTGGCGATGACCGACCGGGTGATGGAGCACGGCCGCAGCATCGCCGGCCTGGAACCGTCGAGCTACCACGCGACGCTCGAATTCAACCTCGCCGGCGGCTATCCGATCGGTGTCTTCGTCCCCTTCGGCACCGCCCAGAAGCTGGTCGGCGGCGACCTTGCCTGGGTCTTCCAGCCCTACCTCTCGTTCATGGCGGCGCTGCTCTCGCTCGGCCTCTGGGAGATCTTCGGCTTCGTGCGGCGGCGGCCCTGGCTGGCCTTCGCCGCCTTCATCGCCGCCCAGCCGGCGCTGCTCTACGGCTACGCGCTCTGGGGTGGGGTAAAGGAGGTCGCCGCCGCGGCGCTGGTGGCGCTGGGTGCTGCCCTCGCCCCGGCGGTGGTGCGGCGGGGGGCGCAGCTGCGCGACGTCGTTCCGCTCGGCATCGTCACCGCCGCGATCGTCGGCGTCCTCAGCCCCGGCGGCGCCGCCTGGCTGGGACCGCTGCTGCTGGTCGTCGCCGTGCTCGCCCTGCAGCGCTTCGGCACCCGTGGGGGGCTGATCCGGGCCGTCGCCTTTGTCGTCTTGCTGGTGGTGCTGACGATCCCGGTCTTGACTTCGGGGATCGTGCCGCCGACCTCGAAACCCCTGGTCGGCTCCAACGGCGAAGGGAACCTGCTCGGCCCGCTCAACCCACTGCAGGTGCCGGGGATCTGGCCGGCCGGGGACTTCCGGGTCGACCCCAATGGCACGGTCATCACTGCGGTGCTGGTCGGGCTCGGCATCCTCGCCGGGCTGCTCGGCCTCTGGGCGCTCTGGCGCCGCCGGGCGACCGCGGCCCTGCTCTACGCGACGGCGCTCATTACCTGCGCGGTGATCGTCATCTTCGGCTCCCCCTGGGCCGGCGGAAAGGCGCTCGCGACCGCGGCGCCGGTGGGGCTCTCGCTGGCGGTCGCCGGCGCCCTCGCGGTGCTGCGCCTCGACCGCCTCACCGGCACCCTGCTCGTCGTCGTGGTTGCCGGCGGCGTCCTCTGGTCCAACGTGCTCGCCTACGGCGGGGTCGACCTCGCCCCCTATGGGCAGCTGCACGAGCTGGAGCAGATCGGCAACCGCTTCGCCGGCGAGGGACCGGCGCTGATGACCGAATACAACCCCTACGGCGCCCGTCACTTCCTCCGCAAGCTCCAGGGCGAAGGGGTCTCAGAGTTGCGCAACCGCCCGATTCCACTCGCCGAACGGGGAGCGGGGGGAGAAGTGGAAGAAGTCGAAAAGGGATATTCGGCCGACACCGACGAACTCGAACCCGCGGGGCTGTTCCAGTTCCGAACCCTGGTGCTGCGCCGCTCTCCCGTCCGCAGCCGCCCGCCCGCGCCCT
>DASSNA010000245.1:0-2444 GCA_035688445.1 Solirubrobacterales bacterium
AAAAGGGCTGCGGATGTCCTATGGGGCGACCGAGGCTGTGCGCGGGATCGATCTCGAGGTGAATCGAGGGGAGGTCTTTGCGTTCCTTGGGCCTAACGGGGCTGGCAAGACGACGACGGTTGAGATTCTCGAGGGATACCGGCACAGGACCGGGGGAGAGGTGAGCGTGCTTGGCGAGGATCCGGAGCGGGCTGGGCGGGAGTGGCGGGAGCGGATTGGGATCGTGCTGCAGAGTGGGCGGCTCGACCCTTATTTGACGGTGCGGGAGTCGCTTGATCTGTATGCGGGCTACTTCCGGGCGCCGCGTTCCACCGAGGACGTGATCGCGTTGATCGGTCTGGAGGGCAAAGCCGACGAGCGGGCGAGTCGGCTCTCCGGCGGCCAGCAGCGTCGGCTCGACGTCGGCATGGCCCTGGTCGGCGACCCCGAGCTGCTCTTCCTCGACGAGCCGACCACCGGCTTCGATCCCTCCGCGCGTCGCCAGGCCTGGGACGTGATCGCCGGCCTCCGCGACCTCGGCAAGACCGTCTTTCTCACCACCCATTACATGGACGAGGCGCAGCGGCTCGCCGACCGGGTGACGATCATCGCCGCCGGCCGCATCGTCGCCCGCGGCACCCCGGAGGACCTTGGTGACCGCGACGAGGGCGAGACGACGATCCGCTACCGCGCCGACGGCCGCGAGGTCACCGTGCAGACGACGACGCCGACCAAGACCCTGCAGGAGCTGACCGCTGCGGCGCTCGCCCGCGGCGAGGAGCTCGAGGGCCTCGAAGTCACCCGCCCCTCACTCGAGGACGTCTACTTGGAGCTGACCGGCGAAGCCGAGCGCGACGCCGAGGTCACGGCCACGGAGGCAGCCGAGTGAGCGGTCTCGCCCTCGTCGCCCACCAGTTCCGCTACGACCAGAAGGCGTTCTGGCGCAACCCCGCCTCCGTCTTCTTCACGGTGATGTTCCCCGTGATCGTCTTCCTCATCCTCGCCGTCGTTTTCAACGGCGAAACCGTGAACGTACGGGGCGGGGTGGAGGCAACCACCTACTACGTGCCGGCGATCATGTCGCTCTCGATCATCTCGGCGACGATGCAGACGCTGGCGATGACCCTGGTGATCGCCCGCGAAGACGGCCGCCTCAAGCGCGGCCGCGGCACCCCGATGCCGCCCTGGGTCTTCATCGCCGGCCGTGTCGGCAACTCGATCGTTGTTGCGCTGATGATGCTGGTCCTGCTGGCGACGATCGGCGGCATCCTCTACGGCGTCTCGGTTCCCTGGGAACGCCTGCCGGAGATTCTGCTGACGCTCGTCATCGGTGCTGCCTCCTTCTGCTGCCTCGGCATCGCCCTCACCGCGGCGATCCCCTCTCAGGATGCTGCCGCCGCGATCGTCAACGCCCTGCTGCTGCCGCTCTACTTCCTCTCCGGCGTCTTCATCCCCGAAGACCAGCTGCCCAACGGCGTCATCTCCTTCGCCGACATCTTCCCGGTCCGCCACTTCTTCGACGCCTTTTTCGACGCCTACGTCCCCGCCGGCGGCCCCGCCGTCTCCTGGGACAACCTCGCCGTCGTCGCCGCCTGGGGCATAGCCGGCCTCCTCCTCGCGATCAAGTTCTTCCGCTGGACCCCACGCTCGGGCTGACCGCGCGACCTTGCCGGGAAGCGCCCCTATAGCCTCCATTGCTCAATGCTCCACCACGTCCTCCTGGAGGTTGGCGACCTCGACCGCAGCGCCGCCTTCTATGACTCGATGCTGGCCCCGTTGGGCTGGCGGCGTCATTTCGAGCAGGATCAGACGATCGGCTGGGGCATCGCCAAACCCGTGTTCTTCGTCTCCGCCAAGCACGACCCCCGGCCCGGCTTCGGCCTGCTGAGCTTCTCGGCGCTGGGGATCGTCGCGGTCAAGGCGGCCTGGGAGAACGGGGTCAAATCGGGAGGCGTCAGCGTCTCCGACCCAGGCGAGCAGCGCTCGCACGGGTCCGGCTCCTACTCCGCTTTTCTCAAGGACCCGGACGGGTACGAGATCGAGATCACCATCGGCGCCGACTAACCGGGCCGAGAGTGCCGAGCCCCTAGGATCGGCTTCCCCAAACAAAATCAGGAGGAAATGAGTTCATGGCTGTGAAGGTCGGCATCAACGGTTTCGGCCGCATCGGGCGTAACGTCTTCCGCGCCGCCAAGGCAGCGAACGCCGACGTCGAGTTCGTCGCCGTCAACGACCTCGTCGATACGGCCACGATGGCCCATCTGCTCAAGTACGACTCGATCCTTGGCCGCTTCCCGGGTGAGGTCAGCGTCTCCGGCGACTCGATCATGATCGACGGCGCCGAGCTGAAGGTGCTCTCCGAGCGCGACCCAGCCGCCCTGCCTTGGGGCGAGCTAGGAGTCGACGTGGTGATCGAGTCGACCGGCTTCTTCACCAAGCGCGAGGACGCGGCCAAGCACGTCGCC
>DASSNA010000250.1:0-4632 GCA_035688445.1 Solirubrobacterales bacterium
CGGGCGCGCCGCCGGCCTGGGCGACGACGTCCAGCGTCGACATGCAGAGCCCGGCGCCGTTGGCGAGGATGCCGACGTTGCCCTCGAGTTTCACGTAGGTGAGGCCCTTCTCCTTCGCCATCTGCTCCTGCGGGTCGTCGACGGTGTCGGCGATCTCGGCCAGGTCCTGGTGGCGGAAGAGGGCGTTGCCGTCGATCGTCACCTTCGAGTCCAGGGCGACGACGTCGCGGCCGGCGGTGACGATCAGCGGGTTGACCTCGATCAGGCTCGCGTCCTCCTCGCGCGCCACCTCGGCCAGCTTCACCAGCGCCTCGGCGGCTTCGTCGAGCGCGTCCTCGGCGAGCCCGGCGGCGGCGACGATCGAGCGCGCGTCGGCGGCGGTGAACTCGCGGGTCGGGTCGATGTGCTCTTTGACCAGCGCCCCGGGGTCCTCCTCGGCGACGGCCTCGATGTCCATCCCACCCTGCGTCGAAACCATGGCCAACAGTTTCTTCTCGGAGCGGTCGAGGATCACCGAGGCGTAGTACTCGGAGGCGATGTCCGAGCCGCCCTCGATCCAGACCTGGTCGACGCGGAAGGGCCCCTCGCCGTGGGGGCCGACGATGTCCATGCCGAGGATCGCGTCGGCGGAGGCGCGCGCCTCCTCGGCGTCCTTGGCGATCTTGATCCCGCCCGCCTTGCCGCGGCCGCCGATCAGCACCTGGGCCTTGATCGCGCAGGGGTAGCCGATCCGCTCGGCGGCGGCGACCGCCTCCTCGACGGTCTTGGCGACCTCGCCACTTGGCACGGGGATGCCGTGCTTGGCGAACAGCTGCTTGCCCTGGTACTCGAGGAGGTCCATATCTGCGGAGGCGCTTGGGGGAGCGCGACGCGGCAGACTATCCGAATGACATAATGCCGCGCTCGCTCATGGCCCTCCCCAGTCTCAAAAACATCAAATGGGTGACCACCGACTGCTACGGCACCCTCATTGACTGGGAGAAAGGGATCGTCGAGGCCTGCAAAAAAGAGGCTGACAAAGACGGCTTCAGCTTCGAGGAGGGTCCCTTCCTCGAGCGCTTCATGGAAGTCCAGGCTGAAATCATGGCCGGCTCCTACGAGCTCTACGCCGAGGTGCTGCGCCGCACGATCGTCAAAGTCGCCGGCGAGATCGGCTGGGAAGTCGAGCCCTCGCGCGCCCAGTTCCTGCCCAACAGCGTCGCCTACTGGCTGCCCTTCCGCGAGGCCAACGCGGCGATGGACCGGCTGGGAAAAAAGTACGAGATCGGGATCATCTCCAACATCGACGACAAACTGCTGGGGATCTCGCGCCGCCACCTGCGGACCGAACTCGACCTCGTCGTCACCGCCCAGCAGGTCCGCAGCTACAAGCCCGACCCCGTCCACTTCAAAGAGTGCGCGCGGCGGATCGGCGGCAAGAAAGGCTGGCTCCACATCGGCTGCGACTACGCGACCGACATCGCGCCGGTGCTGAAAATGAACGTGCCGGTGATCTGGGTCAACCGCCACGGTGAGAAACTGGAAGGGCGCAAAGCCCCCAGCGCCACGGTGAAAAACTTCCGCGAGGCAGTCAAAAAGCTCGGCGCGTCCTGAGTGTCTTCTAGCGTTCACGCCGCAACTCAGGCGTGAGCCGCCGGTTTCGGGGGTAAGCGCCCCTAGGCCACCCCAGGATGCAGATGTTCCCGCGACACACCAGTTCTTCGCGCGCCCTCGTGGTCGCGCGGTTTGGCCTTGCTGCCAGCCTGCTGGTGCTGCTCGCCAGCCTCGCATTCGCCGGGACGCAGAGCGCCGGCGCCGCCACCAAGGCGAGCTCGCCGATCTCGGTGCAGTCGCTGAAGAAGCGCGCCCACCAGTCGGCCAGCCAGAAACCGAACTTCGTCGTCGTCCAGACCGACGACGAGACCCTCGACGAGCTCTACGCGGCGATCAACGTCGGCGGGGTCGAAGTCAAATCGATGCCATACACGCTCTCGCTGCTCGCTAACCACGGTGAGACCTTCAACCGCTACTACGTCTCCTATCCGCTCTGCTGCCCCTCGCGGGTGAGCCTGCTGACCGGGCGCTACGCCCACAACCACAACGACCGCGGCAACGTGCCGCCGAACGGCGGCTACACCGGCTTCAAAGCGCGCCAGGCCTACACCCACAACATCGCCACCTGGCTGCAGGGGGCGGGCTACCGCACGATCCACATCGGCAAGTTCTTGAACGGCTACGGCGACGAACCGTTCGACAACGGCACCGACGTGCCGCCCGGTTGGAGTGCCTGGCACACGGTGCTGAGCGCCGACACCCATCACTACTTCTATGGCTACACGCTCAACGACAACGGCACCATCGACGGCCCCTTCGGCGACTCCGGCAGCTGGGAAACGCGCGAATACGGCGAACGCGACTACTTCGGCTGCCCGACCACGACCTTCGAAGGCAAACCCTGCCTGTATGAGACCGACGTCTTCAACCGAATAGCCGCCGAAGAGCTGGCGGGGACGCCCCCCGAACAGCCCTTCTACATGCAAGTGGATTACACGGCGCCCCACGGTGACTTCCGCAAGCCGGCTGGGCCCGAGCCGGCGCCGCGCCACTACAACACCTTCGCCGGCGCGCCCTACCCGCACGGTCGCTCGGAAGGCTTCAACGAGGGCAATGTCAACGACAAGCCTCGCTTCATCCGCGAAGCGCCGTTCCTCTCGCCGACCGACATCCACACCTACCGCGTCTACTACCAGCATGCGCTGGAGTCGCTGCGCTCGGTCGACGAAGGTGTGAAAGAGATCGTCGACCAGCTCGGGGCGCTGCACCGGCTGAACAACACCTACATCATCTTCACCTCCGACAACGGCTTTTTCTTCGGCGAGCACCGCCTCACCGGCGGCAAGTTCCTCGCCTATGAGCCCTCGACCCACCTGCCGTTCCTGATCCGCGGGCCCGGGATCAAACCGGGCACTTCGACCGGCCAGCTAGCCGCCAACATTGACATCACTCCGACGATCCTCGAACTGGCCGGAGTGAAAGCGGACAAAAGCATCGACGGCACCTCTCTGGTGCCGTTCCTGCGCGACCCGAGCCTGCGCACCCGGCGCCCGATCCTCTTCGAGTCCTTCGTCGAGACCAACGACGTCGAAGAGAACGGCGGCGGCCCGGCGGCGGCACCCGCCAGCGTCGCGGCCGGTAAGACCGGCGGCGGCGCCAGCGTCAACGAACGGCCCAGCGCCGGTGCCTCGATCGTGGCCCCGCCGAAGGACTACGAGGGAATCCGCCTTGGCCCCTACAAGTACATCGAGTGGCCCGACGGCGAGAAAGAGCTCTATGACATCAACAAAGACCCCTACGAGCTCAACAACATCGCCCGCGTCCCCAACTACTTCCCGATCCGCGCCTTCCTCCACGCCCAACTGATCCGCCTAGAGGCCTGCGTCGGCAGCACCTGTCGCGAACCAGCGCCGCCCTTCCCGCTGACCAAGAAGGAGCAGCTAAAGGTCAACAAGGAACGGCGCGAAGAAGAACGGCGCAAACAGAAAGAACGCGAAGAAAAGCAGCACCACAAACGGCACCGGTAAGGGACCCAGCAGCAGCAGTTACTCGATGACTGCTATTACGTCGCCGGAGGAGATGGAGGCTCCCTCTGAGACGTTTAGGGAGGTGACTTTGCCGGAGCGGTGGGCGGTTATCTCGTTCTCCATCTTCATCGCCTCGATCACGCAGATCAGGTCGCCCTCGCTGACCTCGGCGCCTTGCTCGACGGCGACTTTGAGGACGGTGCCTTGGAGGGGCGAGGGCAGGGCCTCGCTGGAGGCGCTGGGGCCGCCGCCGCCTTTGCGCTCACGTTTGGGCGGCTGTTTTTTGCCGCCGGCAGCCGGGGCGGCGACGCCGCCCGCGGGGGCCTCGCCGATCACCTTGACGTCGAAGAGCTTGCCGGAGACCTCGACCTTGTAGTCGCGGGTGACGACCTCGCCACCGTCCTCGCTCGGCTCGGGCGGGGTCGTGTCGGCTGGAGCGGTCGTCTTCAGCCACTCCTTGTCTTCCATCAGGTCGCGGCAGGTCTCGCCCTTGGCCCACTGCTCGGTGGCGAGGATCGCTTCGTGGAAGGGGATCAGGGTGGTGAGGCCGCCGGAGTCGTATTCGCCGAGCGCCCGCAGCATGCGGCGCGTCGCGTGCTCACGGTCGACGTCCCAGACGATCAGCTTGGCCACCATCGGGTCGTACATCGGCGTCACCTCGGAGCCGCCCTCGACCCCGGAGTCGACGCGGACGCCCGGGCCCGACGGCTCCCGGTAGGAGTCGCCGATCGGCCCCGGCGCCGGGGCAAAGTTCTTATGTGCCGCCTCGGCGTTGACCCGGCACTCGATCGACCAGCCGTTCAGCTTCACGTCCTCCTGGGCGATCGAGAGCTGCTCGCCGGAGGCGATCAGGATCTGCTCGCGGACGATGTCGATGCCGGTGACCATCTCGGTCACGCAGTGCTCGACCTGCACCCGCGTGTTCATCTCGAGGATGAAGTACTCCTCGCCGACCTGCATCCCCTCAATCGTGCCGGCGCCGCGGTAGCCGACCGCGGCGGCCGCATCGGTGGCGATCTTGCCGATCCGCTCGCGGTACTCCTCGTCCACGTGGGGACCGGGCGCCTCCTCG
>DASSNA010000059.1:0-4599 GCA_035688445.1 Solirubrobacterales bacterium
AGAAGTCGCGCTTGAGGCGCGTCAGGAACGCTCCTCTTGGGCTCGCGCCTGGACGGCGGCGAGGGTCTCGCGCGCCTCCTCGATCTGCTTCGCGAGCGGGGCCGAGCCGGTGCCGCCGGCGATCCGCTTCGACTCCAGCCAGCTGCTGCGCTGCAGCACCTCGTAGTAGGAGTCATCGAGGTGCTCAGAGCGCTGGCGCAGCTCCTCGGGAGTCAGCTCGGAGAGCGACTTGCCGCGCTCGACCGCGTCGCGGACGAGGCCGCCGACGATTCCGTGCGCCTCGCGGAAGGGGACGCCGCGGCGGACGAGCAAGTCGGCGACCTCGGTCGCGGCCAGCATCTCGTCGCCGGAGGCCTCCTCCAGCCGCTCGCGGTCGAAGACGATCTCCTCGAGGATCCCGGCCGTTACCTCGAGGCTCGACTCGACCGTCTCGATCGCGTCCCAGAGCGGCTCCTTGTCCTCCTGCATGTCCTTGCCGTAGGTGAGCGGCAGCGCGTGCATCACCCCGAGCAGGGTCGCGTAGGAGGCGGCGACGCGCGGGCTCTTCGCCCGCAACAGCTCGGCCGAGTCGGGGTTCTTCTTCTGCGGCATGATCGAGGAGCCCGAGGAGAAGGACTCGTCGAGCTCGCAGAAGCCGAACTCGCTGCTCGACCAGATGACGATTTCCGTGCCCAGGCGCGAGAGGTGCATCGCGCAGGCAGAGGCGGCACTGAGATAGTCAAGGACGAAGTCGCGGTTGGAGGAGCCGTCGATCGAGTTGTGGCTGACGTGGGCGAAGCCGAGGTCGTTGGCGACCGCCTCGCGGTCGATCTCCCAGTTGACGCCGGCCAGCGCCCCGGAGCCGAGCGGCATCACGCTGGCGCTGTCGAGGGCGAACTGGAAGCGCAGGACGTCGCGGGCGAGCATCCAGAAGTAGGCGAGCAGGTGGTGGCCGAGGTAGACGGGCTGGGCGCGCTGGAGGTGCGTGTAGCCGGGCATCGGCCAGTCGGCGTGGGCCTTGGCCTGGCTCAGCAGCCGCTGCATCGCCGCGCCGCAGAGCTCGATCGCTCGCAGCGAGTGCGCCTGCACAACCATCGCCACGTCGGTCGCGACCTGGTCGTTGCGCGAGCGGCCGGTGTGGAGCTTGCCCGCGAGCGGGCCGATCTCCTCGCCGAGCAGGCGCTCGATCGCCATGTGGATGTCCTCGTCTGCGGGCTCGAACTCGAAGCCGTGCTCGGCCATGCGGGCGCGGACGCGGTCGAGCCCCGTCTCGATCTGGGCCAGCTCGTCCTCGCTCAGCACGCCGATCCCGCAGAGGCCGCGGGCGTGCGCCTTCGACTGGTCGATGTCGTAGGGCGCGAGCCAGGAATCGAAGGCAAGCGAGCGGTTGAGGCGCCAGAAGCGGGGGTCCGGCTCTTTGCGAAAGCGCGACATGGGCGGGCGATTATGCCGCTCAGGCGGCCTGACCGAGGGCGGCGGCGAGCTCCTGGCAGACACGCTCCACCTGTGCCTCGCCCAGCGCCGGGAAGAACGGCAGCGCCAGGGAGGTCGCCGAGGCCGCTTCGGCGACCGGGAACTGGCCCTCGCGGTAGCCGAGCTCGCGCAGGTGCGGGAAGAGGTGGATGCAGGGCAGATAAGCCTTCGAGGCGACGCCGCGCTCGGCGAGCTGGCGGACGACCTCGTCGCGGTCGGTCCCCTGCGGCAGGCGGACGGGATAGACGAACCAGCTGCGCACCTCGCTGCCACGGCCGGCGATCGGCGTGCGCACGCCCTCCAGCCCCGCCAGGCGCTCCTCGTACATGCGGGCGACGGCGGCACGGCGCTCGAGCAGCGAGTCGAGCTGCTCGACCTGGGCGACGCCAAGGGCAGCGGCGAGGTCGGAGAGCCGGTAGTTGAAGCCGAGGCGGTCGTGGTCGAGCCAGCCCATGTCGACGGCGCGGCCCTGGTTGCGCTCGGAGCGCAGGCGCGCCGCCTCGTCGGGGTCGCGAGGGACGATCATCCCGCCCTCCCCCGTCGTCATCTGCTTGTTGGCGTAGAAGGCGAAAGTGGCGAGGTTGCCGCAGGCGCCGACCTTGCGGCCTTCGGAGTCGACCGCGCCGAGCGCCTCACAGGCGTCCTCGAGGATGCCGAGGCCGTGGCCGGCCGCCAGCTCCTCCAGCGGCGGCATCGCCGCCGGGTAGCCGAAGATGTGGACCGGCAGCAGGCCGACGGTCTTCCCCCCCACCGCGGCTGCCGCGGCGGTGGGATCGAGGTCGAGCGTCTCCTCCTCGACGTCGCAGAAGACCGGCTTCGCCCCCTCGTAGAGCAGGCAGTTGGCGGAAGCGACGAAGCTGAAGGGGCTGGTCACGACCTCGCCCCCCGGCCCCCAACCCAGCGCCCGCACCCCGAGGTGGAGCGCGGTGGTGCCGCTAGAGACCATCACCGCATCGGGCACCCCGAGCCAGGCGGCGAACTCGCGCTCGAAGCGCTCGCCCATCGGCCCCAGCGAGAGCTGGCCGGAGCGCAGCACCTCCAGCACCAGCGTCTCCTCGCGGCTACCGATCTCTGGCTTGGCGAGCGGAATCTGATCGTGCTGCTCCCGCCTCATTGGAACGCGTACTCCAGCGAGTCGACCAGCGCCTCCCAGGAGGCCTCGATGATGTTCTCGGAGACGCCGGTGGTCCCCCACTCCCGCTCGCTGTCGGCGGAGTCGAGGAGGACGCGGGTGACGGCGCCGGTGCCGTGGGCTTCGTCGAGGATGCGGACCTTGTAGTTGGTCAGCTCGACGTCGGCCAGGTGTGGGTAGCGGTCGGCGATCGCCCCCCGCAGGGCCTTGTCGAGCGCGTTGACCGGGCCGTTGCCCTCAGCCGCCTGGAAGTAGCGCTTGCCGTCGACCTCGACTTTGATCGTCGCCTCGGTGGTCACCTCGCCGTCTTCGTGCTTTTCGACCACGACCCGGAAGCTTTCGAGCCGGAAGAGCGACTTGTAGGCGCCCGCCTCGCGCCGCAGCAGCAACTCAAAGGAGGCGGGGGCGGCCTCGTAGTGGTAGCCCCGGTGCTCCTGCTCCTTGAGGCGCTCGACCGCCCGCCCCGCCGCCGCGTCATCCAGCTCCAGCCCGGCCTGCTCAGCCTGGGCGCGGATCGTCGCCTTGCCGGCGAGCTCGGAGGGGAGAATGTCGCGCTCGTTGCCGACCGCGCCGGGCTCGATGTGCTCGAAGGTACTCGGGTCGGCGGCCACCCCGGCCGCGTGCATCCCCGCCTTGTGGGCGAAGGCGTTGCGGCCGACGTAGGCCCGGTCGGGGTCGGAAGCCAGGTTGCAGAGCTCGTCCAGGTAGTGGGCCGTGGACGTGAGGCTGGCGAGCTGCTCGGGCGAGACGACTTCGTAGCCCATCTTCAGTTGCAGCGAGGGCAGGATCGAGGCGAGGTTAGCGTTGCCGCAGCGCTCGCCATAGCCGTTGATGCAGCCCTGCACGAGCCGGGCCCCGCCATCCACCGCGGCCAGGGAGTTCGCGACCGCGCACTCGGAGTCGTTGTGGGTGTGGATGCCGATCTCGGCCCTGCCCCCCACCGCCGCGACGACCGCGGTAGTTGCCTCGGCGACCCAGTCGGGCAAGCTGCCGCCGTTGGTGTCGCAGAGGGTGACGTTGGCGGCGCCACCGTCGACGGCGGCCTGAACGCATTCCAGCGCGTAGGCCGCATCGGCCCGGTAGCCGTCGAAGAAGTGCTCGGCGTCGAAGATGGGAAGCTTGCCCTGTTCGCGGCAGAAGGCGATCGAGTCGGCGATCATCGCCAGGTTCTCCTCGCGGCTGACGCGGATCACCTTCTCCACGTGCAGCGTCCAGGCCTTGCCGACCAGGCAGACCGCCGGCACGAAGGACGAGGTGAGGACGGTAAGGGCCGGATCGTCCTCCGCGCTGACGTCCCGCCGCCGGGTCATCCCGAAGGCGACAATCGTTGCCTGCTTCAAGTCGAGGTCGGCAAGGCGCTCGAAGAGCTCGGCCTCCTTCGGGTTCGAGCTGGGGAAGCCGGCCTCGACGTAGTGGACCCCGAGTGCATCGAGGGCTTCCACCACCTTCAGCTTCTCGGCCACCGAGAGGGACATGCCGCGGCCGCCCATGCCGTCGCGCAAGGTCGTGTCGTAGAGCTTTACCTGTTCCATCTGATTACTGCCTTTCGAGTCGAAGAAGATCGGGTGGGCCGAGGCCCGGGTGCGCGGACGTGCCGCGCCGGCCGCTTAGGCGGCGGGGGTAATTCGCCCGATCGACTCAGAGTCGGAAGCCTCAGGGGACTCGGAAGCCGCAGGAGCCTCGACGAAATCGAGCCACTCCAGGTACTCCTCCGCCTTGCCGCAGAGGGCGTCCTCGAACTTGGCCTGGACGTGGCGGGTGATCTCGCCCGGTTCGCCCAGCGGGTGGTCGTCGATCTCGCGGACCGGCACCAGCTCGGCCGCGGTGCCGGTGAGGAAGACCTCCTCGGCCAGGTAGAGCTCGGCGCGGGCGATGTCGCGCTCGACCACGGTGTAGCCGAGGTCGCGGGCGATCTGGATCACCGACTTGCGGTTGATCCCGTCGAGGATCGAGGCGACCTGCGGCGGGGTGACGATCTGCCCGTCGCGGACGACGAAGATGTTCTCGCCGGAGCC
>DASSNA010000311.1:0-33794 GCA_035688445.1 Solirubrobacterales bacterium
GCGCCACGGCCTCGAAATCTCCGAGCGCCGCGTCCGCCGCGTCGTCGAAAAAGCCTCTGACGAGGAGCCCGAGCAGATCTCCGCTTGGCGCCGCGTGCTGGAGCAGACGACCTCGGTCCTGCTTCGCCAGAGCGGCGAGGCTTCCTAGAAGCCGCTTAAGCGGCGTAGAGCTGCTCGATCGCGCCCTCGTGCTTCTGGGCGACGACGGCGCGCTTGACCTTCAGGGTGGGCGTCAGCTCGCCTGACTCCTGGGAGAGGTCCTGGGGGAGGATCGCAATCTTCTTGACCTGCTCGACGCGGGCGAAGTTCTGGTTGATCTTTTCGACGTGGGCCTCGATCGCGGCCTTGATGTCGGGGTTCTTGGCCAGCTCGGCCGGATCCTCGGAGAGGCCATGCTCCTGGGCGTATTTGACTACCTCTTCGGGATCGAGGGTGACCAGCGCGACCAGGTAGGGCCGCCGGTCACCGACGACCACGCACTGGGAGACCAGCGGCTGCTGCTTGATTTCAGCCTCGAGGTTGGCGGGGGTGATGTTCTTGCCGCCCGCGGTGATGATGATGTCCTTTTTGCGGCCGGTGATCTTGATGAAGCCCTCGGAGTCGACCTCGCCGATGTCGCCGGTGTGGAGCCAGCCGTCGACGATCGTCTCGGCCGTCGCCTCCGGGTTCTTGTGGTAGCCCTGGAAGACGTTGGGGCCCTTGACGAGGATCTCGCCGTCGTCGGCGATCTTCACCTCGCAGCCGGGGAACGGTTTGCCGATCGTCCCCACCTTGAAGTCGTCGGGAGACGAGATCGTCGCCGCGGTCGAGGTCTCGGTCATCCCCCAGCCCTCGAGCACGAGGACGCCAGCGGCGTCGAAGAAACGCAGGATCTCGGGATTGATCGGCGCCGCGCCGGAGACCGCGAGCCTGATCTTGCCGCCGAAGAGGTTGCGGATTTTCGACAGCACCTGCTTGTCGGCGAAGGCGTACTGGCGCTGCAGCAGGAAGCCTGGTTTGCGGCCGCTGCGTTCGACCTCCCGCATCTTTTCCCCGGTCTTGATCGCCCAGTCGAAGACTTTCTTTTTTAGGCCGCCCTCTTTTTCGATCGCGCTGGTCGCGGCGGTGTAGATCTTCTCGAAGATTCGCGGCACCGAGGGGAAGTAGGTTGGATGCAGCTCCGCCAGGTTGGGGAGGATCTTCAGCGGGTCGCGCTCCCAGTAGGCGATCGCGGTGCCGAGGTCGTAGCTGCCGAACTGGATCAGCAGGGCGAAGGAGTGGGCGAGCGGCAGGTAGAGGTAGGTGAGGTCGCCCTCTTCGATGGTGCTGGTCTCGTTGACCATGTCCAGCATCGCCCGGTAGTTGCCGTGGCTGATGACGCAGCCCTTCGGCGGCCCGGTGGTGCCGGAGGTGTAGATAAAGGTGCAGATGTCCTCCGAGGTGACCGCGTCGTAGAGCCCCTTCCACGCCTCATCGGTGCCGCATGCGCCTTTGGCGGCGAGGTCCTCCATCGAGATCGCATCCTCGGCCGTGCCGGTCATCAGGACGACGTGCTGCAGCTGGGGCAGCTGGTCGCGCACCGCGCGCACCTTCTCCAGCTGTTCGGCGTCCTCGACGACGACCACCTTCGAGTCGGAGTTCTCGAGCACGTAGCGGCACTCCTCCGGCGAGTTGGTCTGGTAGATCGGGACGACGACGGCGCCGACCGTGAGGGCGGCAAAGTCAAAGTAGGTCCACTCGGGCCGGGTGTTGCCGAGGATCGAGACCCGGTCGCCTTTCTCGACCCCGAGCTCGACCAGGCCGAAGGCGAGCGGGCGAACGATCTCCAGAACCTCGCCGAAGGTGCGGTCGACCCACTGCTCGCCGTCTTTGAACTTGACCGCTACTTCCGGTCCGTAGAGCTCCGCTGCACGCGGCAGCAGGTCGGCGACGGTCTTCGAGTTGGTACCTCTCCCCGGCATCTGCCGGGGGAGTCTAAATCAGCGGCGATTCCGGGGGGAGCTTTGGCTCGAGCGGCCGGATTGGAGACTGCGCAGCGAGCATTCGAACAGCGTTCGGTCGATCCGCCCGTGATAGATCGGCACTCCCATTTCAACGCATTTCCCAATCACCTCCTGTCGCTCCATACGCAGCTGGTCAGCGAGCTCTTCGGGCGTGAGGTGATGGGCCATCGGGTGGACCTCCCGGTCGATGAAAGTAGGTAGCGACCATATTTACCCCTCGTGGCGGACGTGTCAATCTCAAATTTGCGGAGGATCCGGGATCAGTCGACGATCCGCAATCGCGATAATGGGCGCTCGATGTCGGAAGCCACCGAAGTCGCTGTCAAGCCGCTGCCGCGCCGGGGCAGGTGGTGGGTCCTCCTGCTCCTCGCTCTGGGCCTGGCCGCGCTCGGCTACTCGATCGTTCAGATCTCCACTCAGAAGGCCGATCGCGGCATCGTCCACGTCACCGGCATCTCCGAAGCGCAGGAACTCCTCGGCGGCGTCCCCCAAGAAGGCACCCGGCTGGGCTCCAGCGACGCGCCGGTGACGATCCAGGTCTTCAACGACTTACAGTGCTCGGATTGCCGCGAAGCGTTCCTCGGCACGATGCCAGGCCTGATCGAAAAATACGTGCGGCCGGGCGACGTAAAGCTCCTCTACCGCCATTACTCCAACGCCGAATCGCCCCAGGAGCTCGGCTTCTACGGCGCCGAAGCGGCGGCAGAACAGGGCTACGGCTGGCAGTTCATCTACGTCTTCTTCAGCACCCAGGAGGAAGCGAAGCGCTTCACCAGCAAGCCGGCCTTTGAAGGCTTCGAGAAATCGATCGCCGGCGGTGTTGAGGAACTGGAACTCGAAGAATGGGAGAGCGCCCTCGAAAAGAGCGGCGCCTCCGACGGAGCGACCCAGAAGCGGCTCGAAGGCTACGAGGAACTCGGCCGCAACCTTGGCATCCGCGTCGGCGGCGGAATGGTCGTCAGCGGTCCCCACGGGACGCAGACCCTGCAGGAAGGCCCCTCGCTGGCCGAAGTCGAAAAGGCGATCGCCGAAGTCGAATAGCTGAAGGGCTAGGCGACGCGGCGCAGGCGCGCGCGTTGGCCGATCACGTCGTGCCACCCGGAGTCGACGATGTGCGCGGGGGTGGTGGTGGCAACCCAGTCGCCGAGGACCCGCGCCAGTCCCTCGGGGTCTTCGAGGTTGGGGAAGTGGGCGGCGCGGGGGAGGGTCTCGAAGCGGCAGTTGGGGATCGACTGCTGCGCCTCCAGGCCGTGCTGGAGCGGGATCGTGCGGTCGCGCTCGCCCCAGACGATCAGGGTCGGCATCTCGCCGAGCAGGTAGAGGCGGTCGCGGGCGCTCACTTTCTGACCCTGGACATCGATCACCGAGCGCAGCGTCTGCAGGAAGGCGCGCCGCGAGCCCGGCTCCTGCAGCGGCCCAAGCGCGCGGGCGATCGCCTGCAGGTAGACGCCGGTGTTGTTGCCGCGCTCGCGCAGCCTGCCGCCGGCGCCCGCGATCGCCCCGACCAGCCGCGGCCGCGTCGCCAGCCGCAGCAGCGCCGAGGAGCCCGGCAGGGCAGCGCCCCGCAGCAGCGGGCTGACGTCGTGCCCGAGGCCGCCACTGGAGATCAGCGCCAGGCGCTCGGTGCGCTGGGGGAATTGGTAGAAGAACTGCATCGCGACGCCGCCGCCGAGCGAGTGGCCGACGATCGTCGCCCGCTCGACCCCGATCGTCGTCAGCAGGTCCCGGATCGCGGCCGCATGTGCCCCCAGCGAGTAGTCCCCCCGCGGCGTCGCCGCTTCCCCGTGCCCGATCAAATCTGGCGCGATCACCCGATACGACCCAGCCAGCCGCTGCGCCACCTGCTCCCAGTGCCGCGAGGAGTTGATCATCCCGTGGATCAGGACGACGTTCGGACCGGAGCCGATGGTCCGGTAGACCGCCCGGTGTCCGTGCAGGTTCGCCTCGTGGACCTCGAAGGCCGGGGTGACAGCCATACAAAGACCCTAGCGCCGCCCGGGGAGGACTTTGAACGGGAGCGCCACCGGTTCCGAGCGGCTCTTGCTGCGGCTGGCCGCCAGCACCGCCTCATAGACACCGGGTTTCAGGGGTCGGCCGCGGAGGCTGCCGTCGAATCGAAGGTTGCCCCTGCCTTGGGACTGGAGGCGGTTGCTGAGAACCCCGATCAGTCGCTTGCGCGTGCAGCGGCGGGTGTTTTTCTTCTGGAGATCGGCAGGTACGGGGATGCATTGCAAATCCGGGCGAATGCCGGGAAGGAGCCTGAAAATCGTCACCCGCAGGCGGGCGGGAGCAGAGATCGCGAACTCGATGCGCGTCCCACCGCGTGACTTGGCAGAAGACCCCTTGCCGCCCCTGACGACCGGGAAGCGCGACCTCGTCAGGCGGGCGGTCCGGAGCAGCCGCTGATCGAGCAGTTCGTCTGCCTGGATCAGGCCATTGGCGGACCAGACGACGATGGCGTGCCTGCGCGAGCCGACCGCAACTCTGGGGGCGACCGGAAGGGGGCCGTAGGCATTGCTGGCAACGGCAAGTGACGCCGCCCGCCGCCATCTGGTCGCGCCCGGGAGCAACAGGGCCGCGTCGATCTCCCGTTCCCGAGGCGTCTGTGAGCCTGCCTTGGACCAGGTGACCGCGGCCGTGTCGTCAGGTCCCATGGCCAGCCGAGCGAAGGCAAGAGGTGGGCCGGGGCAGAGATCTTGGCAGGAGGGGAGGGTGGGGTCCGGACCGATGACCGCCAGCTGCGTCGGCTGTTCCCAGTGCCCGGTTGACGTCGAGCCGGACGAGGCCTGCAGGGTGCTGACTCGTTCGATCCCGTCCCATATGGCCAGGGCGCGGCGGCGCCCGCCGACTGCCAATTTCGGCTGGAGCGCACATTCGCCCGGAGGCGATATCTCCCCCGGCGTCGACCAGCTGCCGCCGGCGAAGGCGGTGCCGACCATGGGCCCGCACCCCGACGGGGTGGTGGTCCAGACGACCGCAGCGCCCCCTCTGACCCCGATCGCGGCTTGGAGTTCTTCACCGATTTCGGCGGCGCCGGCGGAGAGCGCCATCGGTGCCTGCCAGCCGCCGTCGGGAATGGACGCGGAGCCGAACGCTGCCTGCACCGTCGGCGTCGCCGGGCCGGGCCGGAATGCTTCGCGCCAGGCGGCAAGAACGTCGCCTCGGGCGTCGAGCGCGATGTCGGAATCGGTTACGTAGCCGGTCAGGGAGAGCTGCACCGCCGGCCCCCACGCACCGCTGCCGGCCGGCATCACCCTGGCAAAGTCAGAGTAGGAATTGATGAAGCTTTCGAAGAAGGGTTCCCTGTGGGATTGCATCCAGGTGAGCGCTGCGTCGCCTCGGGGGTTCATGACGAGTTCCCACTTTCCCTGCCCTTCCAGGATGTTGTCCGAGAGGATCGCCGGCGCGCGCCACTGTCCGCCTGCTGACCGGAACGAGGATTCCAGGAGCAGCTTTTCTCCTTCCCAGTGCTCCCAGACCGCGACTGCATCCCCCTTGCCGTCGATGGCCACCTGAGGACGCAGCCCTTCCGACAACCTCCTCGACTTGCCCCACGAGTTCCCGGTCGCGCCCTTCATCGCAACCCGGACGCTGTGCCGATCGGCCCAGGCGGCGACCGCTTCGCCCGCTCCGTTCATCGCCACCGCGGGGTCGCCGGTGGAGTAGCGGGAGACGAAGACGTCTGACGGCTCGAGCCACAGGGGCGCTGCATCGGCGGGCAGCGAGAGCAAGAGGAGTGCCAGGCCCGTCAATGCCGGCAGCAGAAGTAAGCCCAGAGGGAGGGGTGTGCGCACTCTCATCTGACGTGAGAACCCTAATGGCAAATGTGGTTTTTAAACACTCAGGTTTCCTCTAGGGTGGCCCGATGGCTATCGACTTCGAGGTGCTAGGGAAAAACAAAAAGGCACTCTTCACGCTCAAGGTTCGCCGGGGCGAGGGGATGGCGATGCTGACGATGGACTGGAAGGAGGGCGAACCCTCCGACGACTTCGTCGGCTTCGCGGTCGAATCCAAGTCCCCGGGCGACAAGGACTTCTCGGCTCTCTCCAACCGGATCTCGTTCCCCAGCGCCAATGGCAGCGAGGACGGAAGCAGTAAGTCGAGTCGGGAATCCCCGATCCAGAAGTTCCGCTGGGTCCACTTTCCGCGTGATCCCGAAGTCAAGGGCGAATTCACCTACCGAGTTACGCCGGTCTTCATGGACGACCAGGACAAGCTCGACTACGGCGAGCCGCAGGAAGCGGCGATCGCACTCGGCGGCGAGACGTATCCGGAGGAGCTCAACGTCGCCTTCACCCGCGGCTTCGCCTCCTCCCAGGCCTTTGTCGACTACTGGGGGGCGGACTCGATCCCGAAATTGCTGCCGACCAAAGCTGACGAGGGGCTCGACTTCGTGCCGAGTCATCCACAAGCGGAAGAGGCGCTGAACTGGATGGGGTTCGAGGCACGACGGGCGATCCTCGAGTTACTCAAGCAGGCCGTTACCGATAAATCCGCCCAGGTGAGGGTGGTGGCCTACGACCTCAACCTGCCGGCGGTGGTCGCGCCGCTGGAAGAACTCGGCGACCGGCTCAAGGTGATCATCGACGACTCCGGCAGCCACGGTAAATCCGACTCGGCTGAGACGAAGGCGGCCGAACGCCTGGCGAAGACCGCCGGCAAAGACAACGTCAAACGGCAGCATATGGGGGACCTCCAGCACAACAAGACGATTGTGGTCGACGGCGACAAGACGAAGACAGTGGTCTGCGGCTCGACCAACTTCACCTGGCGCGGCTTCTACGTGCAGTCGAACAACGCCATGGTCCTGCACAAAGGAGACGCGGTGAAGGACTTCCTTGCTGCCTTCGACAGCTACTGGGAACACAGCGACGTGGGTGGGTTCGACAAGGCCGCCGCCGCCGGCTTCGCCGACCTCGGGTTCGGCGACATCGACGCGCACGTGGGGTTCTCCCCGCACAGCGACGAAAACACGCTGCTGCAGAAAATCGCCGACGACATCGACGGAGCGAAGTCCTCGGTCCTCTACTCGCTGGCGTTCCTGTACCAGACGACCGGGCCGATCCGGGACGCGATCAAACAGGTCACCGAAGACGATGCCATCTTCGTCTACGGCATCTCGGACCGCAAAGTCGGCGGCCTCGACCTGCAGAAGCCCAACGGCAACGTCAGCCCGGTCTTCCCGGCCGAACTCGACTCGAAAGTGCCGCCACCGTTCAAAGCGGAGCCGAGCGGCGGCAGCGGCGTCCGCCTGCACCACAAGTTCGCCGTGATCGACTTCGACAAGCCAACCGCCCGCGTCTACCTCGGTTCCTACAACTTCTCCAACCCCGCCGACACAGAGAACGGCGAGAACCTCGTCCTCGTCAAAGACCGCCGAGTTGCCATCTCCTACGTGATCGAGGCCCTCCGCATCTTCGACCACTACCACTTCCGCGTCGCCGAAAAGGAATCCAAAGAGAAGAACGCCGAACCCCTCGCCCTCATCACACCGCCGCGAAAAGCCGGCGACAAACCCTGGTGGGACCCGTACTGGACGAACCACCAAAAGATGCGCGACCGGGAAGTCTTCGCTTGACGAATCGGCCTCATCGGGGCGCCCGGATTTGAACCGGGGACCTCACCGACCCGAACGGTGCGCGCTACCAGGCTGCGCCACGCCCCGAGAGGGCTGATTATCCCAGAGCGGCGGGAGGGGCGCGCGGCGGGAGGGGTAGGCCGCTACTTTGGACGAGGAATCGGGTCCTTGCAATGACGATGGCGCGGAGGGTGATCTTGATCGTGGTGGTGGCGCTGGCGATGACGCCAGCGGCTGCCCAGGCCTACCTGCCGCCGGGCTTCATCGGGATCGCGCCGCAGAACCCCGGGACGGCCAAGGACTACAGGCTGATGGCGGAAGCGGGGATCTCCAGCGTGCGGTTGCCGCTCAACTGGGTCTTTATCGAGCCGGAAAACCCCGCCTTCTCGGAACGGCATTGGGAGGGCTTCGACCACGAAGTGAGGCTGGCGGCCGAAGCGGGGCTGACGGTCTTCCCCTTCATCACCGCCTCGCCGGAATGGGTCACCTCTCAGGGCATCGACCTGCCGGTCGCCAACCCCTGGCAGCGCCGCGCCTGGGCCTCGTTCCTGCGCGCGGTCGTCGACCGCTACGGGCCGGGTGGCGCCTTCTGGCGTGAAGAAGAGGAAAACGAAGACCTCAACTACCTGCCGATGCGTCGCTTCGAGATCTGGAACGAGGAGAACATCGTCACCTTCGCAAGCGACCCCGAACCGGCCCGCTTCGCCGAGCTGCTCCGGGTCGCCGGCCGGGTGATCCACAGCGAAGAGCCGGGCTCGAAGGTGATCGTCGGCGGCCTCTTCGGGCGCCCGCTGCAGATCCCGCCGAACATCGCCTCCGGCGACTTCCTCAGCCGGCTCTACCGCGCCGGCAACGTCAAGCGTTTCTTCGACGGCGTCGCCCTCCACCCCTACGTCGCCGACGCGCAGGCGATGGGCTCGCAGCTGCAGAACCTGCGGCGGATCATGCGCCGCCACCACGACGGCGCCACGCCGCTCTACGTGACCGAGCTCGGCTGGGGCTCGGAAAGCGGCCCGACCCGCTGGCAGCGTGGCCTCTGGGGCCAGGCCGATCAGCTATCCAAGGCCTTCTCGATGCTCTCCGCCAACCGCGTCCGCTGGAGGATTGGGGGCGCTTGGTGGTTCACCTGGACTGACGAAGGCGGCAGCTGCGTCTTCTGTCGCTCGGCCGGGCTGCTGAACTCCGACAGGGAAGCCAAGCCTGCCTGGTACCGGTTCAACGAATGGACCGGCGGGGACTCGGAAACGGTGCCCCGGGCGGGCGCCGGGAATGGTTAGGCTCCGTTCGGACTTCCAATTCGAAAAGGAGCACACGAATGGCTTTCTCCGTACCTGACCTGCCGTACCCCTACGACGCGCTCGAGCCTCACATCGACGAGGAAACGATGCGCATCCACCACGACAAACACCACCAGGCCTACGTCGACAAAGCCAACGCCGCCCTCGAGGGCACCGAATGGGCCGACCGCGATGTCGAGGATGTCCTCCGCAACCTCTCCAGCCTTCCCGGCGACAAGCAGGCTGCGGTCCGCAACAACGCCGGCGGCCACTACAACCACTCGCTCTTCTGGCAGATGATGGGTCCCGACGGCGGCGGCGAGCCGGGCGGCGACCTTGGTGCGGCGATCGGCGACACCTTCGGTTCCTTTGACTCCTTCAAGGAGGAGTTCAAAAACGCCGGCATCACCCGCTTCGGCTCCGGCTGGGCCTGGCTGGTCAAGGACTCCTCCGGCCTGGCGGTGGTCTCGACCCCGAACCAGGACTCGCCGATCTCCGACGGCGCCACGCCGCTGCTCGGCGTCGATGTCTGGGAGCACGCCTACTACCTGAAGTACCAGAACAAGCGCCCGGAATACCTCGACGCCTTCTGGAACGTCGTCAACTGGGACTACGTCGCTGAGAGGTTCGCTTCGTAGCTCTGCTGCTCTGAGGCTGCGGGAATCTGGCTCATTGCGTGCTCGGCCAGTGCGGTGATCGTCAGGCTGGGGTTGACGCCGACGTTCGCCGGCACCGCCGAGCCGTCGCAGACGAGCAGGTTCTCGTAGCCGAAGACGCGCTGGCGGGTGTCGACGACGCCATCCTCGGCGCTGTGGCCGATCACCGCGCCGCCAAGGATGTGGGCGGTGCTCGGAATGTTGAAGAGGGCCTCCATCGTCGAGCTCTGGGCGATGCCGCCGGTGCGCTTGGCGAGCCATTCCGCCGCGTCGTTGGCGACCGGGATGAAGGTCGGGTTCGGTTTCTCCGGGTCCTGCTCGGTCTGCAGCCAGACGTTGCCCGAGCGTTTCAGCGTCGGCCGCAGGGCGATCGCGTTGTCGAGCGTCTGCATCACCAGGAGGATGATCGTGCGCCGCGACCAGCCCTTCGGCCTGAGCAGCTTGGCGAAGCGGACCGGGTGGCGGAGGAGCTGCCCCAGGAGCTTCAGCGGCCTGGTGACGCGGGTGCCGTCGCCGACCAGGAGCGTGTAGAGCATGCTCATCGAGTCGCCGTCGTTGCCATAGCTGACGGTCTCGATGTGGGTGTCGGCGTCGGGGTAGATGCTGCCGCTGATCGCGACCCGTTTGGTCAGGTTGTCGGGGTAGTCCTCGGGGACGGTGACGGCGAGGATCATCTCGCTGTTGGTGCGGACCAGCTCGCCGAGCCGGGATGAGATCTTCGGCAGGGAGCCGCCGAGGCGGCAGCGCTGCAAGAGCTTGTTGGTGCCAAGGGCACCGGCGGCGACGACGACGCCGCGGGCGGTGATCGTCTTGCGGTCACGGCCGGGGATCATCCCCGAGCGCTCGCTGGTGATCGCGTAGCCCTCTGAGCCGTCGGCGGCGCCGAGCGGGCGGATCTCGGTCACGGTGCGGTCTGGCGTCACCTCGACACCGCGTTTCTCCGCCAGGTAGAGGTAGTTCTTGACCAGCGTGTTCTTGGCGCCGTGGGGGCAGCCGACCATGCAGCGCCCGCAGAGGCTGCAGCCGGTGCGGTCCGGGCCCTCACCGCCGAAGTAGGGGTCGGGGACCGTTTTGCCGGGCTCGCCGAAGTAGATCCCGACGGGGGTCTTCTGGTAGGTGTCGCCGACGCCGATCGCTTCGCCGTACTCGCGCAGGAGGTCGTCGGCGGCGTCGTCGGTCTCGACCTTGGTGACGCCGAGCATCCGCTGCGCCTCGGCGTAGTGCGGGGCGAGCTCGTGTTGCCAGTCGGCGAGATCGGCCCACTGCGGGTCCTGGAAGAACTTCTGCGGGGGTACGTAGAGGGTGTTGGCGTAGCCGAGGCTGCCGCCGCCGACGCCGCAACCGCTGACGACGGAGACGTCCTTGAAGGTGGTGAGGCGGAAGATGCCGCGCAGGCCGATCCGCGGTGCCCAGAAGTAGCGCCGGATGTCCCAGGTCGACTTCGGGAAGTCCTTGTCGGTGAAGCGCTTGCCGCACTCGACGACACTGACCTTGTAGCCCTTTTCGGCCAGGCGCAGCGCCGAGACCGAGCCCCCGAACCCGGAGCCAATCACCATCCAGTCGTAGTCGTACTGGCTCATCAGCCAGTCCAGCCTACCGGGCGGCTCCTAGGCTTCGCCGGGCTCGAGCGGCCGGAAGTCGCTGGTGCGGGCGCCGCAGACGGGGCAGAACCAGTCGCTGGGGATGTCCTCGAAGGACGTTCCCGGGGGGATGCCGCCGTCGGGATCGCCGATCGCGGGGTCATAGATGAACCCGCAGCTGTCGCAGATCCAGAGGGTCGCGTCTTTGGTCTCGGTGGTCATGCCCTGAATGTTAGGGAGGTCCGGTTGGTGGCTTATTTGCCGAAACTGACCGTCGGCGTGGCGCGATCGGCTTCGTCGATCTCGAAGTACTCGCGCGCGGTGAAGCCGCCCTGGTTGGCGATGATCGAGCCCGGGAACTGCTGGATGTCCGTGTTGTAGGACTGGACGTTGGAGTTGTAGATCCGGCGTGCGGCCTGGATCTCGTCCTCGAGCTCGGAGAGGTTGCGGCTCAGCTGCTGGAAGTTCTCGGTCGCCCGCAGGGTCGGGTAGTTCTCGGCCACCGCTTTGACGTCGGCCAGCGCCTGGGTCAGCTGCTGCTCGGCTTTGGCGGTTTCCTCGACCCCCTGCGCCTGCATCGCCGCGGCCCGCGCCTGGGTGGTTTTCTCGAAGGTCTCGCTCTCGTGCTCGGCGTAGCCTTTGACCGTCTCGACCAGGTTGGGCACGAGGTCGTGGCGGCGTTTCAGCTGGACGTCGATCCCGCTCCAGGACTCGTCCACTCGGTTGCGCGAGGCGATGATCCCGTTGCGCTTGCCGATGTAGTAGAGGACCGCGATGACGAGGATCGCGACGACGACGATGATGACGATGGTCATGGAGGCTCCTGTGGTCGGACCGGGCTTGGGAGCATCCTAACGCCGTAGGATCGCGGCGTGGGCGCGAAGCAGGAAGCTCAGGAATGGACCGAGATCGTGCGCCGCTACGGCGAGCGCAATGGCCTCACCTACGAGCCCGTCGGCGGCATCAACCCCAAGGACGGGCCGGTGGCGCTCTGCGTCGGCGGGGTCAACCGTCTCACCGGGCAGCTC
Source organism: Solirubrobacterales bacterium (assembly GCA_035688445.1). GTDB lineage: Bacteria > Actinomycetota > Thermoleophilia > Solirubrobacterales > 70-9 > VAYN01. The sequence continues at coordinate 12,102 of DASSNA010000311.1, forward strand.
GTCGAGGGCTTCTGGGGCGCCTGCTGTGATGCCGACGAAAAGGAAGTCGGCAGCCTCTTCAACAAGGCGGTAATGCCGACCGCCCTCCTCGCTAAGGCCCACATGCCCGACCTGGCCCAGGTGGTGCCCGCCTTCAACGTCGAGTCGATCGAGGGACACGAGGTGGTGACGCAGAAGTTCTCACGCAAGGTCGAATTCGAGTCGCTCGACTTCAACAAGCGCTTCTGGGCGACGGTGCCGAAGGAGTACGACCCGATCGCGTTGCGCGAGCTCTTCAGCCCTGGCTTCCTCGGCTGGGTGACGACGATCACCGGCGAGATCGACTTCGGCATCAACGACCGCCAGCTCTGGTTCCTCTGGCGGCTGCGCGAGCGCAGCGAGGAAGAGCTGAAAGCGGCGCTGAAGAACGCCGGGCAGCTGTTCAAACGGCTGCAGTCGGAGATGGACGAGAGCGGCATCCACACCTACCCGCCCGGCCCCTGGCACGCGGGCCTGGAGCCGTTTCCGGACGAACAGCGGGCTTAGTCCGGGTAGCCGGGCTCGCCCGGCAGGACGACGCGCGGTTCGTTCCCTTCCTCGACCACCTTGGGCAGGATCGGCTCGACGGTGCGCTCGCGGTAGGCAGCCAGCGCCTCGTCGGAGGTGCGGAACTCGGCCAGCCAGCCGAGCTGGGTGCGGGTGGGGAAGGAGAGGACGAGCTCGCCGGCCTCGCAGGCCTCGAGCGCCGCCTGCGGCTCGAACCAGCGCGCCTCGGTGGTCTCGACGCCGTCAGCCTGCGGCGGCGTGTGGGGCGGCGCGAGGGCGAGGAAGAACCAGGCGTCGAAGCGGGTAGCGATCAGCTCCGGGGTGATCCAGCGAGTGAAAAGGACGAGCTCCTCGCCGGCGTCGAGCTCGATCCCCGCCTCCTCGGCGAGCTCGCGCAGGGCGCAGGTGCGCAGGCCAGCTTCCTCGGCGCCGTCGGCCTCGTCCAGGGAGCCGCCGGGGAAGACCCAGACGCCCGGCATGAATTTCGCCTCCTCGCTGCGCCGAAGCATCAGAACCTCGAGCGCCCGCTGCGAGTGCTTGCCACCGCGCCGCAACAGCACGATCGAGGCCGCCGGCCGGGGCGTCGAGGGCGGCCCGAAGTTCGGCAGCTCCGCCGGGCCTCGTCGCCTCTCCTCCATGGGCCCACCCTAACGGGGTGTGGTTGAGCTTTGGTGCCCTATAGGAGGCCAAAGCTCAACCACACCCTGGGAGGTAGCGCTTAGCTGAGGACGCGGCGGCGCTCGCGGCGGACCCAGGCGCGGTGGGTGAGCCAGGCGAGGAGGGCGAGGAGGGCGATCGGCCCGAGGATCGCGAGGGTGACGACGGCCACTGCTGCGGCGACGGCGAGGATGTGACCGGCGTCCCCGAGCGCATCGTCGATGCCCCAGGCGCCGCCGCCCGACGATTCGTCGGATTCACCGGTGGCGATCCGCAGGTAGACGCGGGAGAAGTCGGCGCGCTTGTGTAGGTGGTCGAGCTGCGCGGCGAGGCGGGAGGCATGGCGGCGCTCGTGCCGCAGCTCCGCTTCGATCGCTTCGCGCTCGGATTCGGTTTCGGCTTCCTCCAGCTGGCCGAGCAGGCTGTCGATCCGGGCCCGCGATTCCTTCAGCAGCTCGGCGGCGCTAACGGTGGGGGCGGTGATGTCGGCGGTCGCTTCGTGGCGCGAGCGCACTGCGTCGATCTGCGAGAAGGCGGCGAGCGCGTCGCCGAGCTTGGTGCTGGGGATCAGTAGCTCGAACGTGGCCCCGGCCTCGCCGGCCTTGCCCTCGTGGGTCGAGGAGCGCATGACGATGCCGTCGTGGGCGTGAACCGCTTCGAAGACCTTCGCGGCGTCGTCGGCGACGTCGTCCGGTTCGGCGCCGAGGGTGATTTCGGCCGAGCGTTCGACGTCGCGGTGACTGGGCCTGAAGCTTGAGTTGAAACTGGCGCCGCTTTCCTGACTGAACGGAACGATCTGTTCCGCGGAGGACGCACTGGGCGCCGCTTCCACTTCGGCTTCGTATTGCACTCCGGACCCCTGCTCGGAGGACGAAGCAGCGCCCGCGGTTCCCTTTGAAGGCGCGAAAGAGCCAGCGCCGTCGAAGTTCCGCTTCGGCTTGGCGTGCTCGACCGCTTGCGCGACGACGTCATGGGTCGGTTCGTTGTCGTTTGAGACGACGAGCAAAGTCGCCACCGCGACCGTCAGCGCGAGCCCTCCCGTCGTAAGCAGACGCTTGGGGTGTGCCGGTCTTTTGTTCCGCATAGCGGTCAAAAAGGCCGGCGCACCTTTCATCCCCAGCCGCGAGCGCCGCGGGAAGCCCGCGGCGGCTCGCTGGTCGAGCTCGGCGGCGAACTCCGGGCGCGGCGTCGGGCGCAGGGCGCGGAGGTCGGCGGTCAACTGGTCTTCCCTAGGCGATTCCATCGCATGCCTCCCTCAGCTTGGTCATGGCGCGGTGCAGCTTGGTGCCGGCGTTCGACTCGCTGGTGCCGAGCACCTGGGCGATCTCGGCGTTGTCGAGGCCGGCGAAGAACTTGAGCGCGATCAGCTCGCGCTCGCCGGGCGCGAGCCGCTCCAGCGCGGCGGAGACGGCGAGCCGGCGCTCGCTGTGCTCGGTGCCCTCGGCGGCGCCGAAGTCGTGCAGGTCGGCCGGCTCGGCGGTGAGCTCCGCCTGGCGGCCGCGGCGGCGCAGCTCGTCGAGGGCGGCGTTGCGTGCGATCCCGAACAGCCACGCCCGCGGCTCGCCGCGCTCGGGGTCGAAGCGATGGCGCTTGCGGTAGGCGCGCTCGAAGGCGGCGGCGGTGACTTCCTCGGCCGCGGTGGCGTCACGCAGGAGGCTGGCGACGTAGGCGTAGAGATCGTCGCGGCTGGAGCGGTAGAGATGGTCGAAGGCGAGGTCGACGGCGCGGGGCGCCTCGCTTGCCTCTGCAACCAGAGCCTGATCCATGCCCTTACTACGGTCAACCTCCCCATCCATCACAGGGGAGTATCGGCTCAGGCGGCTTGAGGGAGCTGCGAGAGGTCCGTGGGGGCGGAGGCGACCGCCGCTTGGATCGACTCGACGGCGATGCCGACGAGCTCGCGCAGCTCGTTGGCGGAGATCGAGAGCGGTGGCATCAGCACGATCGTGTTGCCGAGCGGGCGGATGAAGGCGCCGCGCTTGCGGGCCTCGACCGTCACCCGGTGACCCATCCGCAGCGCCGCGTCGTGGTCGCCGAGGTCGATCCCGACCATGACTCCCTTCTGACGCACCTCGGCGACCCCGGGCATCGCCGCCACCTCCGCCAGCAGCTCCGCGAACAGGGCGATCTTCGGCTGCAGCCGCTCGATCGTCCGTTCCTGCTCGAAGACGTCGAGGCTGGCCAGCGCGGCGGCGCAGGCGAGCGGGTTGCCGGTGTAGGTGTGGCCGTGGAAGAAGGTCTTGAACTCCTCATAGGAGCCGAGGAAGCCTTCGTAGATCTCCTCCGTGGTCAGCGTTGCCGCCAGCGGCAGGTAGCCGCCAGTGATCCCCTTCGCCAGGCACATCAGGTCCGGCGCTACCCCTTCCTGCTCGCAGGCGAACATCGTCCCGGTGCGGCCGAAGCCGGTTGCCACCTCGTCGCAGATCAGCAGCACCCCGTGGCGGTCGCAGAGCTCGCGGGCGGCGCGCAAGTAGCCCTCCGGCTGGAGCAGAATGCCCGCCGCCCCCTGGACCAGCGGCTCGATCACCACCGCCGCCACCTCCTCGCCGTGGGTAGCGAGCACGCGCTCGAGGTCGGCGGCGTCGCCGGGCTCGGCGACGTGGGTCTCGAAGAGGAGGGGGCGGTAGGTCGAGTGGAAGAGGTCGATGCCGCCAATCGAGACAGAACCGATCGTGTCGCCGTGGTAGGCCTCGCGCAGGCGCACGAACTTGGTCCGCCGGGCGTGCTCACCGCCGCGCTGCTGCTGGTACTGGAAGGCGATCTTCAGGGCGATCTCCGCCGCGGTCGAACCTGAGTCGGAGTAGAAGACGCGGGAGAGGCCCTCGGGCGCGATCTCGATTAGGCGCGCGGCCAGTTCGGTCGCCCCCGGGTGGGTCAGGCCCAGCATCGTCGTGTGGGCGACCCGGTCGAGCTGCTCGCGGACGGCGCGGTCGATCAGTGGGTGCCGGTGCCCGTGGACGTTGCACCAGAGCGCCGCGGTCCCGTCCAGGTAGCGCCGTCCCTCGGTGTCGAAAAGGTAGGAGCCCTCGCCGCGCTCGACCACCAGCGGCTCCTCCTCGCTCCATCCCTGCTGCTGGGTGAACGGGTGCCAGACGAAGTCGCGATCGAGCTGCGCGTGGTCCACCGGCATGGATCTCAACTTAGCCCTGGGACCGGCGGGAGCCCACCATCCGAAAAGGCGCTGTTTGCGTTGCTAGCTTCGCCCCATGAAGCGGATCAACATCGCGGCGCCCCCGTTCGAATATGACGACCAGGACCCGGACGGCTTCCGCAGCGGCATGGCTCGCCTCGGCAAGCTGCTCGGCGGTGCCGAGGACTCAGGCATCAGCGTCTACGAGTTGCGAGCGGGACAGGCGGTCTGTCCCTACCACTACGAGTGCGGTGAGGAGGAGTGGCTGCTGGTGCTGGAGGGAACGCCGACGCTGCGCGACCCGCAGGGCTCGGAGCGGCTCGAGCCCTGGGACGTCGTCTTCTTCGAGAAGGGGCCGGCTGGCGCCCACGGCATCCGCAACGAGACCGAGGAGACCGTGCGCGTCCTCATGTTCTCAACCGTCGTCGTCCCAACCGCCACCGTCTACCCCGACAGCGACAAGGTCGGGATCTGGACCGGCGACCCCGAGGCCGACCTGATCGCCCGCCGCGAGAGCAAGGTCGACTACTTCGACGGCGAGGCATAGGCCTCCGTCTCTGTGCCCTGAATCACGAAGACCCGCCGAAGCGGGTCTTTTTCGTGCGGGGGAGCTACCCCCGAAGCGCCTGATAAACGGGCGCCAAGGGTACGCCACCTAACTTCTTGCGTCAACGGGGGGAGAACCTTCACCGCCGAGGGCTTAGAAGCGTGGAGGACGAAGCGGCGAGGTGCCGTAAGCGCTTGATAAACGTGAGTCCGGAGTAGCCCTTCGGATGGGGTTCGAGTCCCCCGTCCTCCTCACGACTTGCTGTTGGCAGTGGGTCCACTGGAGAAGCCGCCACATATCACGCGGCCGGTGGGGTAGCTCCCCGTCTGATCTCCAGCCACTGCCAACAGCGTGATTTGTGGCGAGTGATATCCATCACGCCTATCCCTTCTCTGTAGAAGCGATTTCCGCCCAGCACCACGCCTAGCTTCCCCGGCCGCAACTACAAAGCGGCCGGGGCGCCGCCGAAACGGCCCCCGGCCTGGCACAGGAAGGTGGTGCTTCCCATGCAGGCCAAGCGTAGTCCTGTCTGGTTTGACGAGCAGGAGAACAAGCAGACGCAGCGCGCCGTGCTCTCGTTCCTCCTTGCCGAGTTCCCCGCCCAGCACACGCAGGGCATCCTCAAATACATGGGGTTCGGCGATGACGCCGACGCCCTGAGTCACGCGGTCCGGGCGCTGGACGTTGTCGGGCTTCTGTGGTGCGAGGGCGAGGTAGTGATGCCGACCGCCGCCGCTCGGCACTTCGACTGGCTGGAGTTGTCGTGAGCCTCAACGAACGCTTCAGCGCCAACCTGCGCCGTGCCCGCGAAGCGGCGGGGATGACGCAGGCCGAGTTGAGCAGGCGGGTCGAAGTCCACCCGAGCCACGTGTGCTTTTGGGAAAACGGAAGGCGGATGCCGCGGCTCGACACTTTGGTCAAACTCGTCAGCGTCCTTGACTGCCGCGCTGATGAGTTGATTGAGGGGATGGTCTGGCGGCCCAACGTCGAGGGTTACGGCAGCTTCGAGGTCGAGGTCTGAGCGGGGCGGCGGGCTCGGCGGCTAGCCTCTGTGCATGGCCGCCGAGCGCCGCAAGCAGAAGACCGACAAGGGTCTGGACATCCCAGTCCCGACCAAAGGCGAGTTCGACGCCGCTATGAAGAAGGTCGCTCCCCCAGTAGGTCGTAAACGCCCTGCCGAGAAAGACCGGCCTCCGAAGCAATCCGGGTGATTGAGACCCCGGCCTTCTGCGCTTGCTGGCAGAAGCCCCGGAGGTCTTCGGTCGCCTGACGTTTTTCCGCCTCCGCCCGTTTGCGGCGACTGGCAGCGCCCCGGATGCTGCGCAGGATCTGCGCCTCGGTGGTCATTGCTGCGCCGCTTCCCTGACGAGAGCGTGGAACATGGAGCGCTGGCCGTGGAAGCGGTGGTTGTGGCGCCAGGCGTACTCATCCAAGTAGGACTGCAACCACTTGCGGGAGACGCCCTTGTAGGCACCGCGCATCCCGGTCTTCAGGTTGCCGAAAAAGCCCTCGATGGTGTTCGTGTGGATCGAACCGTTGACGTAGGAGCCGGCCGAGTGGTTGATGACGTGGTGGCCCGCGTACTCGCGGCCGAGCGGCCGATAGGAGCGCCAGTCATCGGTTATCAGAATGGCTTCCGGATTCACGTTCGACCGGACGGCTCCACTCAGAGGCTCGCCCCTGCGCGAAGTGATGACGCGCAGCCGGACCCGCCCGCCGCGCTCGATCATCCCCAGGACGGAGATTTGGCGCTGACGCCAAGCGGCAGCTTCTTTTTTCGTCATCTTCGGTCCCCGGGGTCGCCCGTGGACGCCGGTCTCGTCAACCTCGACTTCGCCCCGCTGGCTAGGCGCCGGATCGGGTTCGGCCATCAGGTGGTTCCTGATCTTGTTGAACATGCGCCAGGCCGTCTTGTAGTGGACGCCCAGCTCGCGCTCTAGCTGTTTGGCGGAGATCCCGCAGCGAGTGCTCGTCATCAGGTACATGGCGTGGTACCAGAGCCGCAGCGAGGTTGAGGAGCGGTGGAAGATCGTTCCGGCCGTTGGGTGCAGATGGTGCCCGCATGCAGTGCAGGTCCAGGACTGGCGCTGCTGCTTGGTCGCGTAGCGCTTGAAGACCTTCACGTCGCCGCATTTAGGGCAGTGGGCGTGTTCGCCGTCAGGGGCGTAGCGGGTGCGCCAGAGATGCTCCAGACAGGCCGCATCGTCGGGGAACTCGGCTAGGAACTCCGTGACCGAGTAGTCGGAGGTCGAAGACTTCGCGCGGCGGGGGTTGTGGCGGTTGGCCGGTGGCACGGTGTAAAGCTACTTGACAGAGCGGATGGTGTCAAGTCTCTTGACAGTCATCGCCAAATAGGCTCCCTGCGTGGCGGAAATCGATCTAACCGACGCGCGGGAGAAGCTGAAGCGGGCCAGGCACCACTTCGACGTACTCAGGGCGCAAGTCGAACCCTTCGAGAAAAGTGATTCGCATCGCTTCAGCTTCGAGGTCGATGCGGATACCGGCATTTATACGTTCTATATCCACGACCTCGGGGTGCCGGACCCGGACTGGGGGCTGATTACCGGCGACTGCCTCCACAACGCGCGAACGGCACTCGACTATCTCGCTGTTCGCCTCTATGCCCTTGGCACCGGCACGGACCCTTCCGATGTGAGCGGAATCAGCTTCCCTATCGCCGAGTCCCCCGATCGATTTCAATCCAATCCCTCGGTTGCGGGCTTCAAGAACGAGCTTGGCCTCAGCGGCTACCTCGCACGCATCGAGGAGATGCAGCCGTTTAATGCTGGGAATCCGTCGATTTGGGGATTCGATGAATGGCCGATCAATCCGGGGCTCCCAGCCGCCCTCAACCGCCTCTCCCGCCTGGACAACATCGATAAGCACCGCGTCATCCATGTCGTCTGGATCGGTGTAGCGCCGCTGCACGGTGTCCCAATGCGTCCCCCCGCTAGCTTCAAAGCATTGGGAGGGGGGACGCGGCTCGAACCTCTGGAGGACGATGCAGAAGTCGGCACGCTGAGCTTCGAGGGTCCCCTTCCTGGCGAGTGGAACCCCTCGCAGATGGAAATGCAGCGCCACTTTCCCCTTGAGGTAGCTTTCGACGAGCCGTCTCCCGCGAATGCGTTGCTGGAAACCCTTTGGTTCTGCCTCTGGGGGGTGGAAGCAGCTCTCGGCCTTTTCGATCCGGTTTTTGCCGCCCACCAGCCGCCCAGACCGGTCACCGACACTCTCGGCTGACCGGCCGTCCGCCGCCCTAGCCACGGCCTACCCCGCTCTGAAACGAGATTTCGCTTCTACAGAGAAGGGATAGGCGTGATATCCATCACACGAACAAATATTGCCCTTTTGAAAAGGTTGCGTCTGTGCAACTATTGTCTGGATGCATGCAACGGACGTGAAAGCGATCGCCGAGGCCACTCGCAAAGAGGTCGGCCCGGCTGAGAAGGACACGGCGGCGCGGCTGACCGCGCTGATGCACCACGTCTTCCTCTACGACCGCGGCAATCAGCTGCGGGTGATCGAGGAGACGGGTCTCTCGATGACGCAGTGCAAGGCGCTGCTGGAGCTTGGGGGGCTGGGCCACCAGGAGACCCACTCCTGGCAGGTCAGCGACCTGGCTGAGCTGTTCGGCGCCTCGGTCCCCTCGATGAGTCGCGCGGTCGACGGCCTGGTCAAGGCAGGGCTGGCGAGCCGGGTCGAGGACCCCGCCGATCGCCGCGTGCGCCGGGTCGAGATCACCGCCAAGGGCAAGGACCTGGTCGCCACCCTCGTCACCGTTCGCATGGCAGGAATCGAGGCCTTCGTGACCAGCCTCACCGCCGCCCAGCGGCGCAAGCTGGACGCTGCGGTGGAGGCGCTGATGGACCGCGACGACCTCGCCCAGACCTATCAGCACCTGAAGGGAAGTGAGCCCGCTTGACTCGATACAGCCACCTGATCACCGACCAGAACCGCAAGTGGTGGACGCTCGGCGCGATGTGTTTCGCGCTGTTCATGATCATGCTCGACAACACGGTCGTGAACGTCGCCCTGCCCTCGATCCAGAAGGACCTGGGGGCGTCGATCAGCGGCCTGGAGTGGACGATCAACGGCTACACGCTCTCCTTCGCGGTGCTGCTGGCGACCGGCGGCCGGCTCGGCGATATCTTCGGTCGGCGGCGGATGTTCCTCGCCGGCGTGGTGATCTTCGCGCTGTCCTCGGCGACCGCCGGCTTCGCCGCTGACGAGACCTCGCTGGTCATCAGCCGCGTGGTGCAGGGCGTCGGCGCGGCGCTGATGATGCCCGGCACGCTCTCGATCATCACCGACGCCTTCCCTCCGGAGGAGCGCGGCAAGGCGATGGGCACCTGGGCCGGCGTCTCGGCGCTGGCGCTGGCGGTCGGGCCGGTGCTGGGCGGGTTCCTCACCGAGCACGTCAGCTGGCGGGCGATCTTCTACATCAACATCCCGGTCGCGATCGGGGCAGTGCTGGCGACCACCTTCGCCGTCCGCGAGTCTCGTGACACCTCGGTCGGGCGCGACGTCGACTACCCCGGCGTCGCGGTGCTGACGATCGGGCTGACGGCGCTGGTGCTGGCCCTTGTTGAGGGCAACAGCTGGGGCTGGGGCTCGCCGGAAATCGTCGGGCTGCTGGCGCTGGCTGCGCTGGCGCTGCCGGCCTTCGTTTTCGTCGAGAACCGGGTCAAGGCGCCGATGGTCCACTTCGAGCTGCTCAGTGACCGCAACTTCCTCGGCGCGGTCGTGGTGGCGATGATCATCAGCTTCGCGATGCTGGGCGTCTTCTTCTTCCTCGCCCTCTACATGCAGGACATCCTTGGCTACTCGCCGCTGGAGGCGGGGGTGCGGTTCCTGCCCTCGACCCTGATGATCGTCGGCATCGCGCCGGTCGCCGGGCGGCTCTCCGACCGCTTCGGGCCGCGCTGGCTGATCGCCGGCGGGCTGGTCATCGTCGCCGCTTCGCTGTTCAGCTTCAGCCGGATCGCGGTCGACTCGAGCTACCTCGATCTGCTGCCCGGGTTCATGCTGCTCGGTATCGGCATCGCGATGACGATGTCGCCGATGACGAGCGCGGCGATGAACGCGGTGCCGGTGCAGAAAGCCGGCCTCGCCTCGGGCGTGCTCTCGATGTTCCGCATGGTCGGCGGCAGCCTTGGCGTTGCCGTCACCGGCGCGATCTTCCAGGGCCTGGTCAGCTCCAGGCTCGACTCGCTGCTCGGCAGCAGCGGGGTGACGGCTACCCAGCGCGACCAGATCTCCGAAGGGCTCGGGAGCGGCACCGTTCCGCACATCCAGGGGCTCGGCGCTGCCCAGACCAAGCAGGTGATGGCGGCGGGCAGCGAAGCCTTCGTCTACGCCCTCGGCCACGCGATGACCGTCTCCGGCTTCGTCGCCCTGGTCGGGGCGGGGATCGGAGCGACCGCGATCCGGGCCAAGACCAAGACGCACACCACAATTGAGGCCGCCACCGCCGAGGCCAACCCCGGCGGCGAGGCGATCACCGCCGAAGAGGCGGTAATCGCTTAGCGGCTTGAGGATGGTCGGGCGGCATAGGCTGCCGCCCGATGCTCGTCCTCCTCCCACCTTCGGAAGGCAAGGCCCAGCCCGAGGCGGGCGCGCCGGTTGATCTCGGCTCTCTCGCCTTCGCTGCGGAGCTGGGCGAGCGGCGCGAAGAGCTGCTCGAGGCCCTCGACCCTGGGCTGCGGACGGCACCCGCGACACCGGCAGCTGAGGTCTACACCGGCGTCCTCTTCCAGCGGCTGCGCCTGCCGGAGCTGTCGGCGAAGGCGCAGCGCCAGGTGCTGATCGCGAGCTTCCTTTGGGGCGTGGTGCGGCCGGGAGATCGCATCCCGCACTACCGCTTCTCGCCGAAGACGCGCTTGGACGGAGTCGGACCGCCGGCGACGTACTGGCGCCCGGCGCTGGCGGAGGCGCTGCCCGACGAAGAGGGCGCCCTGATCGTCGACATGCGCTCCGGCGCCTATTCAGCGGCCTGGAAGCCGCAGCGGGCGACGCTGCTGGCGGTGCGCGCCTTCAGCGATAGCGGCGGCAAGCGCAAGCCGGTCACGCACATGACGAAGGCGGTGCGGGGAGAAGTAGCGCGAGCGCTGCTGCGGGCGAAACAGGCGCCCGCCGACCCCGAGGCCGCCGCCGCGATCGCCAAGTCTGCCGGCTTCACCGTTGAGCTCAGCGACGACAGCCTCGACGTAATCGTCTGAACTCCCGCCGACGGGACGAAAACCGGTCTATGTAACCGGTTATCGGCCCGTCGGCCTAGCGGCCTAGATGCGGAGGGGTGGCCAGGTGTCGGGGGCGCTGAGGTCTAACTGGGGGAGAGTGTGGACTGAGAGGTCGGCTAGGGCGGCGATCGTCTTGCGATTGTTGGACTCGATCTCGCTTGGTTGCTCGGGCCAGGGATTGAGGACGATGGCGGCGACGTGGAGGCTGGCGGCGCGGGCGGCTTCGACCGTCAGCAGGGTGTGGTTGATCGTGCCGAGGCCGGGGCTGGCGACTACAACGAGGGGGTAGCCGAGGTCGACGGCTAGGTCGCGGACCAGGTAGGTGTGGGAGAGCGGGACTAGGAGGCCGCCGACGCCCTCGCAGACCAGGACGTCTGCTTCCTCAGCGGCGGCTTGGGCGGTCTGGCGCAGGCGATCGGGGTCGATCTCCTCGCCGGCCAGCGCCGCGGCGAGGTGGGGGGAAGCCGGTGGCCCGTAGCGGTAGGGGGCGATCTCTTCGTCGCTTTGGTCTGAGCCCGAAGCCCGTCGCAGCAGCGCGTGGTCGGTCTCCACTCCTTCGTCGAGGCCGGTTACGGCCGGCTTGAAAATGTGCACCCGCTGGCCTTCGCCGGCGAGGGTGTGGGCGATCGTTGCGGCGACCACGGTCTTGCCGACCTCGGTGCCGGTGCCGGTGACGAAGATTCCCGCGGCCGCCACAGTCCGCCTCGCTCAGGCGGCGATCGCCGGGGCGGGCAGTAGGCCGATCTCCCGCGCCGCGGCGCCGATCTCCCGCGCCGCCCAGATCAGCTCCTCGGGGCGGTGAGTAGCCATCGCGGTCAGGCGCAGCCGCGAGGAGCCCTCGGGCACGGTCGGCGGCCGGATGCCCTGGGCGAAGACGCGGCGCTCCAGCGCCCGCTCGCAGAGCGCCATCGCCGCCTCGGCCTCGCCGACCTCGACCGGGACGATCTGGGTCCGCGAGCCGCTCGCGCCGAGACCCTCGGCCGCGAGCGTCGCGCGCAGGGTCGCCGCGTTCGCCTGCAGGCGCTCGACCAGCTGCGGCTCGGCTTCGAGCAGGTCCAGCGCCACCAGCGCCGCTCCGGCGGCCGGCGGCGGCGGTGCGGTGGAGAAGATGAACGGCCGCGCTGTGTTGACGAGGAAGTCGACGGTTTCGGCGTTGGCGCAGACATAGGCGCCGTAGGAGCCGAGCGCCTTGCCGAGCGTCCCGACCACCACGTCGACTTCGCCGCTTAGTCCTGCCGCGGCGACCGAGCCGCGCCCGCCGGGACCGATTGCGCCGGTCGCGTGCGCCTCGTCGACCATCAGGCGCGCCCCATGGCGCCGCGCCAGCTCCAGCAGCTCCACCAGCGGCGCCAGGTCCCCATCCATCGAGAAGACGCCGTCGGTGACGATCAGCGCCGGACGACCGCGCACGTGGTAGAGCGCCCAGGCGAGGTGTTCGAGGTCCGCGTGGCGGTAAACGAAGGTCTCGGCTCGCGAGAGCCGGCAGCCGTCGACGATGCTGGCGTGGTTGAGCTCGTCGGAGAAGACGACCTCGCCGCGGCCGGCGAGAGCGGCGACGGCGCCGGTGTTGGCGAGGTAGCCAGAGCCGAACAGCAGCGCCGCCTCGTAGCCCTTGAACTCGGCCAGCCGCTCCTCCAGCGCCCGGTGCGGCTCCATGTTGCCGGAGATCAGCCGCGAGGCCCCCGAGCCCGCGCCCCAGCGCAGCGCCGCCTCGGCCGCCGCCTCGCGCACCTCGGCCCGGTCGGCAAGCCCGAGGTAGTTGTTCGAGCAGAGGAGGAGGACGGGGCTGCCGTCGAGGGTGACGCTGGGGCCCTGGGGCCCGTCGATCAGGCGAAGTCGCCGGTGGAGTCCGCGTTCGCGGAGCTCCTCGAGCCGCGCGGCGACGTCGGTCACGCCGCCCGTGGGTAGGAAGGCGGCTTCTTCGCCTTCTTGACGACCCGCAGCTGGGTCGAGGGATCCCAAAAGTTCGCCTCGTCCTGGCTATCCACCAGCTCGTCCATCGGCGTCGCCGGCGTCTCCCCCTCAAGCCAGCCGGAGCGGTTGTCGGGGCGCGGGTTGGCGCCGTTATCGGGCTGGCGGGCGACATTGAGGCCGAGCTCTTCGAACATTGCCCGGTCCTCGGCCGGCTCGGCGCCGAGGGTGGTAAGGAAGTTGCCCATCATCACTCCGTTCAGGCCCGCTTTGACGGCGAGCCCGTGCAGCTCGCCGAGGTTCTCGACCCGGCCGCCGCAGAGGCGGAAGAGGGCGCCGGGGATAATCAGGCGGAAGATCGCGATCCACTTGACGACGTCCCAGGGGTCCATCGTCGTGCGGTCGCCGAATTTCGTCCCCTCCTTCGGGATCAGCAGGTTGATCGGCACCGAGGTGGGGTTGATCTCGGAGAGCTCGAATGCCATCTCGACCCGCTGCTCGGGCGTCTCGCCGAGGTTGAGGATGCCGCCGACGCAGGTCTCGAGGCCGGCCTCCTTGACCGCCTGGATCGTCCGCAGGCGGCCCTCGTAGCGGACCGTGGTCGAGACCTCGGGGTAGTAGGAGCGCGCCGACTCGACGTTGTGGTGGACGCGCTGGACCCCCGCTTCCTTCAGCGCCTTCGCCCGTTCGACCGACATGTGGCCGATCGAGGCGCAGCGCTTGAGGTTGGTCTGCTCGGCGACCAGGCGGGCGCCGTCGAGGATCTTCTGGAAGTCGCGTTTGGAGAGGCCCTGCCCCTGGGTGACCATGCAGAAGCGATGGGCGCCGGCCGCCTCGGCCGCTTTCGCGTGCTCGAGCAGCTGCTCCGGCTCCATCATCGCGTGCATTGGCGTGTCGGCCTCGGCGTAGCGGGACTGGGCGCAGAAGCCGCAGTCCTCGGCGCAGCCGCCTGACTTGGCGTTGACCAGCGAGCACATGTCGGTCGAGTCGCCGAAGTTCTCCTGGCGAACCTGCCAGGCGCGTTCGACGAGGCCGCCGATCTCGTCGTGGTCGGTGAGGCGGCCGTAGGCAAGGGCCTCCTCAGCAGTAATCAAGGGGGGCATCTGGGCGCAGCCTAAAAAGCGCCCCGGACGCCTGGCCGGGGGGTGGTTGAGCTTAGTTCCGCATAGCGAGACAAAGCTCAACCACACCCCCTAGCATCGGGACGGATGGAGCGCGCGACTAGGCGACGGCTTTCGCTGGGGACGCTGTCCTGTCTGGCGGTCGTGGCCTTCGCCCTCGGCGCGATGCTCGGCAACGACCCGGCCCCTGAACCCCGCCCCGCCGAGGCGCTCTCGCTGAAGCAACTCGCCGGTGAGCGAATCGCCACTGGCCTTGGCGGCACCTCGATCTCGCCGGCGTTGCGGGCGGTGATCCGGGAAGGGAAGGTCGCCGGCGTCGTTCTCTTTGCCGCCAACTTCCCCAGTCGCGCCGCCGGACAGCGGCTGATCGACCGCCTGCAGTCGATCCCTCGTCCCGCGAAGCTGCGCGACCCGCTGCTAATCATGGTCGACCAGGAGGGAGGGGCGGTGAAGCGCCTCGCCGGCGCTCCTACCGCCTCCGCCCGCGAGATGGGCGCCCGTGGCGCCGCCTTCAGCGCCCGCCAGGGCCGCCTCACCGCTGCCAACCTGGATGACGTCGGCGTCAACGTCGACCTCGCTCCCGTCCTCGACGTCGAGCGGCCGGGCGGGGTGATCGCGGCAACGGAATGCAGCTTCGGCGCGAGCGCGCCGCGGGTGAGTGCGACCGCGATCCCCTTCGCGCAGGCGCTGCAGGATGGCGGCGTCGCCGCGACCGGCAAGCACTTCCCCGGCTTCGGCGCCGCCCGCGAAAACACCGACTTCTCGGTCGAACGGATCGACCTCTCCAAGCAAGAGCTGCGCGCGGTCGACGAGAAGCCCTACGCGGCTTTCACGGCTGCCGGCGGCAAGCTGGTGATGCTCAGCACCGCCGTCTACCCCGCCTTCTCCGAGGACCCAGCCGCTTTTACGCGCTCGATCGTGACCGGCGAGTTGCGCAATCGCCTCGGCTTCGAAGGCCTCTCGATCACCGACTCGCTGGAAACGCCTGCCGTCGAACACTTCGGTGGCACCGGCAAAGTGGCGGTCGCCGGTGCCCGGGCCGGCTCTGACCTGCTGCTCTTCGCTCACCTCGGCCCGGCGCGTGCCGCCTGGCGTGCGCTGGTGGCGAAGCTGCGCTCCGGTGGCCTCGACCGCGAAGAATTCGAGGCTGCGGCCGAACGGGTCCTCGAACTGCGCGCCGGCTTGCCCCGCTAGCGGCCCTCGGTGGCGTCCTCGCGCACCGCCAGCGGGTCAAAGATGCGGACGTTGTCGCCCCCCGCGTCCTTAGCCGCGTACATCGCCGTGTCGGCCTCGGAGATGAGGGTGGTGAGGCTGGTGCGGGGGTCTTCACCGAACATCGCGATGCCGACGCTGACGGTGATCTGGTCGTCGCCGTCGGTGCGCTGCTCGCGGATCTCGCGCGTGAGCGCCTCGGCGGCCAGCGTCGCCTCCTGGGGGCTGCAGCGGGGGAGGATCACCGCGAACTCGTCGCCGCCCAGTCGGGCCAGCGAGTCGCCGGCCCTGACCCGCTGGCGCAGCACCGCCGCCACCCCCTCCAGCACCCGGTCGCCGGCGGGATGGCCGCCGGAGTCGTTGACTCGCTTGAAGCCATCGAGGTCCAGCACCAGCAGGGCTCCAGTTGAGCTATCGCGGCGGCTGCGCGCCATCGACGCCGCCAGGTTCTGCTCGAAGCGCCGGCGATTGTCAAGGCCAGTGAGAGAGTCCTCGCTCGCCTGCCGCTCCAGCTCCCGCAGCCGTTCTTTGCGGTCCCAGCTGACGATCAGGGAGGCGAGCAGGGCGGCGAGCGCGATCCCCAGCACGCCCAGGGCGAGCGGCAGGCTGAGGTCTGCGCCACCCGGGTCCTTGACGGCCAGCAGCCAGGTGCGGTCGGCGATGTGGACGGGGGCGGTGGTGGCGTCTTCGAGTTCTCCTCCAGGACCGTCTACGAGCTTTCGTCCCATCCACAGCTGCGCCTCGACGTTGTCGGGGAGGGCAGCGGTTGCAGTCCCGGCCAGGTCTTCGACCCGGAAGGCGCCGCCGACGAAGCCGAGCAGGGCCCGGCGCCGCTCCGCCACCGTGGCCGTGGGGGCGCCGTCGCGGTAGATCGCTTTGTAGACGTTGATCCCGGCGCCGCCGAGCAGCAGGGGGACGAGCGAGGTAGCCACGGGGGCGGCGGAGTCACGCGCGCGCAGCAGGTAGGGCCTGCGGTGGGAGTCGGCGCCGACGTCGTAGCCAAAGCCGCGGCGCGGCGTGGCAACCATGGTGGTGTAGGTCAGCGGGAAGTATTCGGCCCGGCGTCCTGCTCGTTTCAGGCTCTGGTCGGGCTTGCGTTCGAGGATTTCCAGCCCGTGCGCGCTTTCGTAGCTAGCGCGCTCGGAGGCCGGCACCCGTGGGATGTAGGCGGCTGCGCTGAGAACTCCCTCGCTCAGCAGCGAACGGCCGATGATGCCGAACTCGTGCCCGGTGAGGTCACGCTCGGCCTCGAAGAAGGCGGCGGCGCTGGAGAGCTTGGCGATCGAAAGCCCCGCCACCGATTCCATCTGGCGCGCCGCCCGCACCGCCTCGTCGTGCTGCATGCGGTGGAAGTCGTCGCGGTCCTTGACGTAGACGCCGGCCGCGGCGATCACGGACCCGATCGCGACCGCGGCGACCGCCGCAATGCCGATCCAGAAGCGGGTGCGCCTCATCCGGGCACCGCCGCCAGGGACTCCCAGAGGTAAAGCGAGGCGAGGCTGCGGTAGGGACTCCAGGGCTCGCTGATCTCCATTACCCGGGTCGGCGGCGGCATCTCCTCTAGCCCGTACTCCACCTGGATCGCTTTGCGGATCCCAAGATCGCCGCCGGAGATGACATCGGGTCGTTCGAGGTAGAAGAGCAGGAACATCTCGGCGGTCCAGCGGCCGAGGCCGCGGACGGCGACGATCTCCTCGATCACTTCCTCGTCACCCAGCGCGTCGAGCCGGTCCAGCTCCAGCTCGCCGCTGAGGACGTGCGAGGCAAGGTCACGGATGTATTCGGTCTTGCGGCCGGAGAGGCCCGCCCCGCGCAGGTCCTTTTCCTGGGCCTCAAGTAGCTGCTCGGGCGAGGGGGTGGTGCCGTCGAAGAGGTCGAGCACGCGCAGGTAGATCGTCCGCGCCGCTTTGGTCGAGAGCTGTTGGCCGACAATTGCCCGCAGCAGGGCGCCGTAGGCGTCGGCCGGGCGCTCCTCTTTGCGCCGTCGCAGCCGGGTCGCGAGGTCGATTTTCCCGACCCGCTCGATCAGCGCCGCCATCGTCGGGTCGGAAGCGGCCAGGTGTTTGAGCGCCTTCGCGCTCACCGTCCGGTCCACCGCGGGCGCCGCCGCTCGCCGAAGGCGCGGATGCCCTCGCGCAGGTCCTCGGAGGAGAAGCAGGACTCGCGCAGGGCGACCAGCCCCGCCTCCTGCTGCTCGGTCAGTTCGGGGCGGGCGTTGAGGAGGTCGATCGCGTGCTTGTTGCCGCGCATCGAGAGCGGCGCGTTCTCGGCGATCGCCGCCGCCAGCGCGATCGACTCGCGCTCGAGCTCCTCGGCGCCGACGACTTCGTTGACGAGGCTGATCTGCTCGGCGCGCTCGGCGTCGAGGTTGCGGCCGGTGAGGAAGAGCTCCTTGGTACGGGGAAGGCCGATCACGTCGAGGAACTTGCGCAGGCCGGTGTGGCCATAGATCAGGCCGAGTTTGGCGGGGGGCATGCCGAGCATGGCGCCGCTGGCGCAGATCCGCAGGTCGCAGGTGATCGCCAGCTCCAGTCCGCCACCGAGGCAGTGGCCGTTGATCGCCGCCACGGTCGGCCAGGGATGGTGGGCGAGCGCCTCCATCGCCGCGTGGAAGGGGTGGGCGACCAGCGCCTCGGCGTCGCGCTCGAAGCTCTCCTCGGCGAGCCCGGCGATGTCGTAGCCGGCCGAGAAGAGCGGCGGCGCCCCGGTGAGGAGGACGCAGCGGGTCTCGATCCCCTGGTCGAGCCGGGGTATTACCTCGGCGATCGCGTCGAGGATGTCGTGGTCGAGGGCGTTGCGCCGCTCGGGGTTGGAGATCGTCAGCCGGGCGACCGCCTCGGCCGGCCTGTCGAGAAGGAGCTTTCCGCCCGCCAGGCGCTCCTCCACTGCTACTCCAGGACCACGAGGACGTCGCCTTCGCTTACTGCCTGGCCCTCCTCGCAGCGGATCTCCTTGACGACTCCGTCGTCTTCGGCCTCGACCGGGATCTCCATCTTCATCGACTCGAGGATGACGACGGTGTCGCCGTCGGACACCTTGTCGCCGACCGCGACCTCGATTTTCCAGACGTTGCCGGTGATGTGTGCCTCGATGTCTGCCATGGGCGGGGACAATAACCCGACGATGGGACCGGAAGCTGCGGCAGGCGAGAACGATGGGCTGACGGCGATCGTCGCCGCCCGCAACGAGGCCGATCGGATCGGGGAGACGGTGCGGGCGCTGCGCGACGCTTTCCCCGGGGTGAGGGTGTGGGTCGCCGACGACGCCTCTGAGGACGGCACCGCCGAGGCGGCGATGGTTGCCGGCGCCGAGGTGGTGCGCCGCGGGCGCTCGCACGGCAAGGGCGGCAACGTCACCGCCGCGGCTGAGGCGGCGCTGAGCGCCGAGCCGGCGCCGCGGATCGTGCTGCTGTGCGACGGCGACCTCGGGGCCTCGGCCTCGCGCCTGGCGCCGCTCGTCGAGGCGCTGCGCCGAGGGGAGTGCGATCTCGCCGTCGCCTCCTTCAGCCGCCGCGTCGGCGGCGGCTTCGGCCTGGCACTCGGCTTCGCCCGCTGGGCAATCCGCCGCCTCTGCGGCCTCGAGACCGAGGCGCCGATTTCGGGTCAGCGGGCGCTACGGGTCGAGACCCTGCGCGCCGCCCTGCCGTTTGCTCCCGGCTACGGGATGGAGATCGGGATGACCGTGGACGCCGCCCGCGCCGGCTTCCGCCTGCGCGAGTACGAGCTGGACCTCGAGCACCGTGCCACCGGCAGGAACCTCCGTGGCTTCCTCCACCGCGCCGGCCAGTTGCGGGACTTCTTGCGGGTTTACGTGTCCCGCTTGCGTCCGGTGCAGAGCTCTTCACCACGTGACAAAGAATTTCCACTTCAGTGACCCACACGTGAATAAATCCTTCGTAGGGTGGGATCATGGAGGCGATGAGAGAGAAGTGGACCGACGAGCGGCTCGACGACCTCAACGCGCGGGTGAGCGCGGGGTTCCAGCGGGTTGATGCAGATCTCCGTGAACTCCGCTCAGACATGAAGGCGATGCAGCGGCTGATTATCCAAGTCGGCGGTGGGTTGTTCGGGACGATGGTCATCGGCTTCCTCAGTCTTCTCGTCGCTCAGAATTAAGACTGCTTCGCGTTAGCCTGAGTCGATGCGAAGACGGGGGAAGAGGGTCGTGGTGCTCACTGCACTGGTAGCGGTGTCTCTGTTCGCTGCCTCGATGGCCGACGCCGAGTTGATCGAGCGCGGGGACCTCTTCGTCACGTTCGACGGCGGGATCGCGCCGCTGGCGCTGCCGCGGGACACGAACGCGCCGATCTCGGTCCGGGTTGACGGCACGATCAGGACGCTCTCCGGCGAGAGGCCGCCGGCGCTGCGCTGGATCACGATCGCGATCAACCGCGGTGGCAAGATCGACACCAAGGGGCTGCCACGTTGTAAGCGCTCGCAGATCGATCCCGCGACCAGCCAGGAAGCATTGGCGACCTGCGGGTCGGCGCTGGTCGGCGAAGGGCGCTACGTCGGCGCCGTCTCGCTCTCGGAACAGAACGCCTTCCCCCTTCGGGGGCGGATCCTCGCCTTCAACGCGATCGTCAACGGAAAGCGGGCAATCCTCGCCCACGTCTACGGCAAGAACCCGGTCCCCAACAGCCGCATCCTCGTCTTCCACATCCGCCACTCGGGTGGGACCTACGGGACGATCCTCACCGCTGCCCTCCCGGCCAGGCTCAATCGCTTCGGCTACCTGAAGAAGATCACCCTCAACCTGCGGCGTCACTTCACCTACCACGGCCGCCGCCACAGCTACCTCACCGCCGCCTGCGCCGCCCCCGCCGGCTTCAACAGCGCCTCCTTCCCCTTCGTCCGCGTCTCGATGACCTTTTCCGACCGCCGCAAACTGTCCTCCGCCTTGATCCGCACCTGCCGGGTGAGGTCGGCTCAGCACCCGTGATCCTCGCCATCGACCAGGGGACGACGGGCACCACCTGCCTCGTCTTCGACGGCGAGGGGGCGATCGCCGGCCGCGCCTACTCGGAGTTCGAGCAGTTCTTCCCGCGCCCCGGCTGGGTCGAGCACGACGCCGGCGAAATCTGGGAGGTGACGCGGCGGGTGGCCGCCGAGGCGATCGCCGACGCCGGCATCGAGGGCGCCGAGCTCGAGGCGATCGGGATCACCAACCAGCGCGAGACCGTGGTCGCCTGGGACCCCGCGACCGGTGAGCCGGTCCACCGGGCGCTGGTCTGGCAGGACCGTCGCACCGCCGAGCGCTGCGACGAGCTGCGGGCCGCCGGGCACGAGCCGCGAGTGCGGGAGCGGACGGGGCTGACGATCGACCCCTACTTCTCCGCCACCAAGATCGAGTGGCTGCTGCGCAACGCCGAGGGGGTGGAGCGGGCGGTCTTCGGGACGATCGACTCCTGGCTCCTCTTCAAGCTCACCGGCCGCCACCTCACCGACTACACGAACGCCTCGCGGACGATGCTGTTCGACATCCGCAAGCTCGACTGGGACTCGGAGCTGTGCGAGCTGCTCGGGGTCGACCCGGCGCGGCTGCCGCAACCGTGTCCTTCCGCCCACGTCTTCGGCACGACCAGCGAGTTCGGCGGCGAGGTGCCGGTGGCGGGGGTCGCCGGCGACCAGCAGGCCGCCCTCTTCGGCCAGGCCTGCCACCAGCCGGGGATGGCGAAGAACACCTACGGCACCGGCAGCTTCGTCCTCCTCAACAGCGGCCCCGAGCCGCCGCCGGTCCCCGAGGGCCTGCTGGTGACCGTCGCCTGCGGCCGCGGCGAGGAGGCCGCCTACGCCCTCGAGGCCTCGATCTTCGTCACCGGCGCCGCCGTGCAGTGGCTGCGCGACGGGCTCGGGATCGTCGCCGAGGCTGGCGAGGCCGAGGCGCTCGCCGCCTCGCTCGATTCCAACGACGGCGTCTACTTCGTCCCCGCCCTGACCGGCCTCGGCTCGCCGCACTGGGACCCCTACGCGCGGGGGGCGATCGTCGGCCTCACCCGCGGCAGCGGCCGGGCGCAGGTGGCGCGGGCGGCACTGGAGGCGATCGCCTACGAGACCGTCGACGCGGTGCGGGCGCAGGAGGCCGCCTGCGGCGAGCGCCTGGAGCTGCTGCGGGCCGACGGCGGCGCCACCGTCAACCGCTGGCTGATGCAGTTCCAAGCCGACGTATTGGGGGCGCCGGTCTCGGTGCCGGAGATCGCCGAGACGACCGCGCTCGGCGCCGCCTACCTGGCCGGAGTGGCCGCCGGCACCTGGTCGGAGGCCGACGTGCGCGCGATGTGGAGCGAGGCGGCGCGCTACGAGCCACGCATGGGGGACGACCAGCGCGGGGAGCTCATGGACGGCTGGCAGC